>NZ_JBMGJV010000002.1:0-191024 GCF_051025295.1 Candidatus Dedyshia acidiphila
AAAAAAAAGGTGACCTCCTTTGGCGACCTCGACCCTCGCTCCGCCCCGAGCGCGCACCACCTCGCTCTATCCACACGCACACTGGTATTTTCTGGCTGCCATCGTGGTCACGTGGATCGGCTTCTCGCACACCTATTTCATGGTGCTGCGCACAGAGCCGTTGCTGCACCACCTTCATGGCGCACTCATGGCCGGATGGATCGTGATGTTGGCAGTGCAGTCACTTCTATACCGGCAGGGCAAGCTCGCCCTCCACCGGAAGATCGGGCGCGCCGGCGTCTACGGTCTTCTGCCCGCCATCGTAGTGTGCGGCTGCTTCATGGTGCATTCCATGCTGCAGGCGAGCTCACTGCCAGCCCCCATCGTCACCCAGCTGGCCTTCGAGGATCTGGCCGAGCTGCTAACACTGCCCATACTCGTCGCTCTCGCCATCGTCTATGCGCGCGACGTCGAACTTCACGCCCGCTACATGTCCTCCACCGTGGTGTTCTTCTTGCCGCCGGCAATCGCGCGCGGGCTGTTCATCTTCCCCTTCATGCACAGCTTCCCGCGCAATCTGCTGGTCGCCCTCGCCATCGGCTCGCTGATCTACGTGGTCCTGATTGCCGACGACGCTCGCCGCGGCCGCATCCGCGCTCCCTACCTCATCGCAGGCGGGCTCTACACCGCAAGCGGCATGCTCTCCTACCTCGTGGTTCACTGGGCCTGGTGGATCTCCCTCACGCACGCCATCGCCGCGATCTAAACACGCGCTCTAACGAAAAAAGAGCGGAGGGTATCCCCTCCGCTCCTGTCCCACCGTGTTTGCCGCGCTCTAGAACATGTTCCACAGGAACTGGTTGTAGACATCGTGGTGGTACTGCACCTCCGGCACCTTCACAAACGTGCCGAGCAGCCGTGGGCAACGGTCCGCCGCCGCCTGCTTCAGGTCGGCGTAGCGCGCCTTCACATCCTCGCCCAGCAGCTTGGTCGTCCACGTTGCATTGCGGAAGTCCTCCAGCGCCGAGTAGATGTTGTCCGGCAGATAGCGCTCTGCCTGGCGCAGGTTCGCAATCTTCGACGTGTCGCCATCGAGCCCGGTCTTGAAGATCGAATACAGCACCAGGTACGGATTCGCATCCGGACTCACCGACCGCACCTCGACGCGCGAGCTCTTCTCGTTGCCGATCGGCACGCGCACCATCGAGCCGCGATCCACCGCCGATGCCTTGATCTGGTTCGGCGCCTCGAAGTGCGGATCCAGCCGGCGATACGCATTCACACTCGCATTCAGCAACAGGCAGATGTCGTTGCCGTGCGTCAGCACGCGATCGATGAAGCCCCACGCGAACCCGCTCAGCTTCTCCTCGCCCTGCGCATCCCACATCAGGTTCTTGCCGCCTTTGCTGATCGACAGGTTCGTGTGCATGCCGCTGCCGTTCACGCCCACCACCGGCTTCGGCAGAAAGCTCGCGGTAAAGCCCATGCGGGTCGCCACCTGGCGGCAGATCAGCTTATAGAGCTGGATCTGGTCTGCCGCGGCCACCACCTCGCCGTAGCTGTAGTTGATCTCGAACTGCGACGGCGCCACTTCGGGGTGGTCCTTCTCGTTCTCGAAGCCGAGCGCGCGCTGCACCTCGGCCGCTGTGTCGATGAAGGTGCGCAGCGGATCGCCCGGCAACGAGTGATAGTAGCCGCCCGTGTTCACGTATTCGAAGCGCTGCTTCTGGTAGAAGTTCCGCTCCGCGTCTACACCTTCGAACAGGAAGCCTTCAATCTCGTTTGCCGCGTTCAGCGTGTAGCCGTCCTTGTCGAACCGCTCCTGCGCGAAGCTCTTCAGCACGCCCCGCACATCGGCAGAGTATGGCGCGCCGCCCTTGTCGATCACCTCGGCAAACACCAGCACCTTGCCGCCGCCGAAGTAGTCTTCCGGCACCCAGTAGAACGCGCTCCAGTCCAGTGACAGCCGCAGGTCGCTCTCGCGCTGTGCCGTAAACCCGCGGATCGACGAGCCGTCGAACGTCAGGTTGTCCCAGCTCTTCATCAGAAACTTCTTGTCGTAGTCCAGCATGTGGAGGCGTCCCTCCAGATCGCTGAACAGCACCGTCACTGCCTTGATGCGCTTCTCGTCTGTCAGGTACTTCAGCCGTTCCTCGCGGATCTTGTCGGCGGCCACACGGTTGCGCCGCTGGTCCTTCGCCTTCAGGTTCAACTCCTCCAGCTCCTCGTAGGGAAGGGAAAGAAAATTCCGCTGTTCGTTTGCCATCGAGCTCCTCTGTGTCTGTGTTTTGTATCGGTGGGCAGCGGCAACGTGGGCGCTTGCTCCTGAGCATAAATGTTGCTGCCGGGCCGCCCAAACACTTTGCTCCTGTCTCGGCTGAGAGATTTCGTCGCTCCCACCCCTCAGCCATCCTCCCCGGCAAAGAAAAATCCTCGCACCCCTCGCCATCCCTGCATCAGAGTCTCCGGACATGACCCGAGCCCTCAACGCCAGCCGGAAACTCATCGGCTCCGCCCTTTTGCTGCTGCTGCTCGCTCCGGCCCCGCCAGCGCGCGCCTATTCCGTCCTGTCCCATGAGCAGGTCGTCGACCTCGCCTGGAAGGACCACATCGTCCCCGTGCTGCGCCGCCGCTACCCCAACATCACCCCCGAGCAGATCAAGGAGGCGCACGCCTACGCCTACGGCGGCGCCATCATTCAGGACATCGGCTACTACCCCTTCGGCAGCCACATGCTGTCCGACCTGCTCCACTACGTTCGATCCGGCGACTTCGTCGACAACCTCCTGCGCGAGGCGCAGAACCCCAACGAATACGCCTTCGCCCTCGGCGCGCTCGCCCACTACACGTCGGACACGCTCGGTCATCCCGCCGTCAACCACGCCACTTCGAACGAGTACCCCAAGCTCCGCGCGCGCTACGGCGAGCAGGTCCTCTACGACCAGGATCCGCGCGCCCACCTCCAGACCGAGTTCGGCTTCGACGTGCTCGAGGTCACCCAGCAGCGCTATGCACCCGAGGCCTACCACGACTTCATCGGCTTCCTTGTCGCGAAGCCCGTCTTCGAGCGCGCCTTCGCCGATACCTACGGCGTCCCGCTCAAGCAGGTGCTGCCGCATGAGGACCTCGCCATCGGCACCTATCGCAAGACGATCAGCGTGCTCCTGCCCAAGATGACCCAGGTCGCCGTCACCGATTACGGCAAAAAGATGGCACAGGCCGAGCCCACCTTTGTGCCGCGTAAGCTGATCTACCGGCTCAATCGCGCTGATTACGAAAAGAGCTTCGGCGACAGCTATCAGCGTCCCGGCACCGGCGCTCGCATCCTCGCCTTCCTGCTGCGCCTCATCCCCAAGGTCGGCCCGCTCAAGGACCTCTCGCTGCGCGTGCCCAGCGCCGACGCCCAGAAGACCTTTCTCACCGGCATGGATCACGTCGTCGACCGCTTCGATCACGATCTGGACGAGCTCAACCGCCAGCCGCCCGACCGGCCCGCGCTGCACCTCGCCTCGCTCGATCTCGATACCGGCCGCCCCACGGCACCGGCTGAGTACCCGCTCGCGGATCAGACCTTCGCCGACTATCTCGCCCTGCTGGTGAAGCCTCGCCCCGCCTCCGCACCGGCCACCGCCTCGGCACCCGCACCCAGCGGCACACCGGAGCCCAACCGCAACGCCCGCCCCTCGCCCATGGCCGCCGTCGCCACCGCGCCGGACCCGGCGAAGCAGCGGGAGCCCCAGCCCATCGATCCCGCGATCCGTCAGGATGTGGAGCACTTCTTCGATCACGCGAAGCACGGCACCCTCCACCTGAAGCGCCACCAGTGGAAGCACCTGCAACAGAACCTCGCGCAATTGCGCCAGCTCCCCGCCGCGCCCCCGCAACAGCCGAAGTAGCGGCACTCCCCCTATCCTCCAGCCGGACCACGACCGGTCGGGGTGCGCGTGATACGTTCGTTCCAAACCACTCAAGCCTCCACTTCCCCTGTGGTCGCAGCGCTTGCTCTTCGGGCCCGTTCGTCTCGTTTCGGGGTAACTCACGGATGCTTGCAAGCCGGCCGCCTCGCGGCTCGTTCTATCTCTGGATCGCGCTCCTTATGCTCGCGGTGGTGGTCTACGGGTTCAGCCGTACCGTCGGCCCGAACCTTCTCCATTCAAACCGTCCGCACCGGATGTGGCTCGCCCTCCATGGCGTCATCCTGCTCGCGTGGATGCTCTTCTTTGTGGTGCAGTCCGCGCTGATACGCGCGCGTAAGATCCGGTTGCATCGCATGCTCGGCTGGTTCGGCGCGGCAAATGGCCTTCTTTGCATCATCGGGCTGGCGGCAATCACCATCGCCAGCGCTGCACCGCTGGCCCTGCGCTTCGTGGGCGGGGTCAGCGTACTCGGCTTCGGCATTCCGTTTGTGCTCGCGATCGTCTGGCGGCGACGGCCGGAGCTCCACCGCCGCCTCTTGCTCATCGCGACCGCCGTGCTGACCAACGCCGCATTCGCGCGCTTTCCTTCAGCCTTCCATCCAAACCACCTGTTCTTTCTCGGCACGGATGCATTCATCCTCGTTGGCGTGCTGCGCGATATCGTCGTCACGCGGCGCCTGCACCCTGTCTACGCGTACGGCGCCACGGCACTGTTTGCTTCGGAGTTCCTCGTCATGATCCCCGCCTGGCACTACCTCGGCTGATCCGCGCCACACGTGCAAAGATGGAGCTCGCCGCCATGACCTCGCATCGCCGCACTACCCTCGGTCTCCTCCTGCTGTCGACGCTCTCTGCGGTTGCACAGACCGCGAAGCCGCCGCTCACCGCCGCGCAGCTCATGCAGCGCGTCATCGCGGCCACCGGCGCCACGCCGCCTTCGGACACAGTCGACACTCTCAAGGCAGGCGATCCCAGCACTGTCGTCACCGGCATCGCGACCACGTTCATGGACACCTTCCCCGTCCTTGAACAGGCCGTCGCTAGCGGCAAGAACCTCGTCATCACGCACGAGCCCACCTTCTACAACCATCGCGACGAGCAGGCCACCCTCGCCGATGACCCGGTCCTCAAGCAGAAGCTCGCCTACATCCGCGATCACCACCTCGTCGTCTGGCGCTTTCACGACACCTGGCACGAGCGCGAACCCGACGGCATCCTCACCGGCATGATCAACCAGTTCGGATGGAAGCCCTACCAGAGCAGCACCGATCGGCTGCTCTTCACCTTGCCGTCCGCCACCGTGCGTGAGGTCGCCGCCACCCTCCAGCAGAAGACAGGCGCTCGCTCTATCCGCATCGTCGGCAATCCGGAGCTACGCGTCACACACGCTGCCGCTTTGCTCGGCGCTGCCGGCTCCGACCGCCAGATCAAGCTGCTCGAGCGCAACGATGTGGAGTTGCTCGTCGTCGGCGAATCCCGCGAGTGGGAGACCGTTCCCTACGTCGTCGACGCCGACGCTGAGGGCCGCCACAAAGCCCTCATCATCCTCGGTCACGAAGTCTCCGAAGAGGCCGGCATGGACGAATGCGCGCGCTGGCTCCGCACGCTCTTCCCCGGCATGCCCGTAGCGTTCATCCCGGCACGCGAGCCGTTCACGACCGTCACCGCCCCGCCCTCCAGATAGCGAAGTTCATCCCCCGCAACAGCCGCCTCATTCGCCGCCTACAATAAAGACGTGGCCACTCTCGCTCATCCGTTCACCGGAACCATCGCGGACAAGATCCGCGCCGGCGAGCGCATCACGCCCGACGACGCCCGCCACCTCTGGCAGCACGCCACCGACGCGGAGATGCGTGAGCTCGCCACCGTCGTCCGTGCCCGCTTTCATCCCGCGGACCGCGCCACCTACATGGTGATGCGCATCATCAACTACACCAACGTCTGCGTCGCGCAGTGCGACTACTGCGCCTTCTACAAGCTGCCCGGCCAGGACGGCGGCTATGTGCTCTCGCGAGAAGCGGTGTTCTCAAAATTGGACGAGCTGCTCACGCTCGGCGGCGACCTCGCCGCCTTCAACGGCGGCTTCAACCCGCACCTGCCGCTCGACTACTACTGCGAGCTCTTCTCGGCCATTCGTGCCCGCTACGGTGACACACTCGAGTTCTACGCGCTCACCATCGCCGAGTTCCTCTACCTCGCCGATCACGCGAAGCTCTCACTCGCCGACGCAGCCGCACGGTTCCATGCCTCGGGCGTGCGCTGGATCACCGGCGGCGGGTCCGAGATCCTCACTGAAGACTTTCGCCGCCGCCACTCCAAGTTCAAGTACACCGTGGCCGAATACTTCGCCGCGCAGCGCGCCATCCTCGACGCGGGCCTCAAGACCACCGCCACCATGGTCATCGGCTTCGACGAAACCCTCGACGAGCGCATCGAACACCTCGACCGCACCCGCGCCTTTCAGGACGAGGTCGCCGGCATCGGCGGCGGCCTGCAAAGCTTCCTCTGCTGGACGTTCAAGCCGTACTTCACCGCACTGGGAAGCACGCTCGGCGGCATCGAGATCACCACGCAGGAATACCTGCGCCACCTCGCGCTCTCGCGCCTCTACCTCGACAATATTCCGCGCATCCGCACCTCGGTGCTCACGCAGAATGCCGGCGCGCTCGACGGCCTGCGCTACGGCGCTGACGACTTCGACCTGCCCATCGAAGACGAAGTCACCCAGAAAGCCGGAGCCACCATCTCGCTCGACTTCGACCGCCTCCTCGACCACGCCCGTGCACTGGGCTTCAAGCCCGAATACCGCCATGTAGCCCGCTAGGTCGCCATGCACGTCATCGTGTGGCAGTTCGAAGTCGCACCCGAGAAGACGACTGAGTTCCTCGCCGCCTACCGAGGCGACGGTCTCTGGGCGCAACTCTTCCAGCGAGCGCCGGGCTACCTCGGCACAGAACTGCTCTCGTCCGCGGATGAAGCGACGCGCTACATCACCATAGATCGCTGGCGCAGCGCCGAAGACCTCGACCGCTTCCGACAGAACTTCGCGGACGCCTACCACGCGCTCGATGTATGCACCGAGGCGCTGACCACTCGCGAGACGGAGATCGGCAGCTTCGCATCCGAAAGCTGGAAGCAGATAGACTAGCGCCGCCGCAACCCACCCCGCCGCCGGCTCACCTTCCACGTGCTCACCCAGAACGCCAGCGATCCCGCCGCCAGAGCACCCCACACCCATCCTGTCTTCTCCATCGTCATCTCCTCCAACCGCGAGCTTAGCTCCGCGTGCGTTACCCTGTCGTCGCTCTTCTAGAGGTTTGTTTTCATGCCCACAAGACGCGATCTGCTCCACGGTCTCGCGCTCACCACCGGTGCCGCGCTCACCCGCCGCCTCCGCGCGCTGCCTGCGCATACGTCACTCACCGAGTCGCAAATCCTCGCCGACCCCATGCGCCCCGTGTGGCATTTGATGCCCGCGCGCAACTGGATGAACGACCCCTGCGCCCCCATCTACTGGCAGGGCCGGTACCACATGTTCTTCCAGTACAACCCGCACGCCGCCGTGTGGGGCGACATGCACTGGAACCACGCCACCTCCGCGGACATGGTGCACTGGAAGCGTGAAGGCATCGCCATCGCTCCCACCCCGGGTGGCCCCGATGCTGCTGGCGTCTTCACCGGCACGGCGGCAGTCGTCGAGGGCCAGGTCGCCGCGCTCTACACCGGTGTTACCGAAGCGCCGCTTGAGCAGGTCACCTTGCGTGATGGGCAGGATCATCTGCGGGAGCAGCAGTGCCTCGCCGTCGCTGAAGATCCTGGCCTCACCCGCTGGCGCAAGCAGCCGCAGGCCGCCATCCCGGTCCCGCCACCCGGCATGAAGGTTACCGGCTTCCGCGATCCGTGCCCCTTCCGGCTCGGAGACCAGTGGTACTGCATCGTTGCTTCCGGCCAGCGCGGCGTCGGCGGCGCGGCGCTGCTCTACAAGGCCGTCCCGCAACCCGGCACCGGCCCGGTCGCCGCGCTCAGCCACTGGCAGTACCTCCACCCCTTCGCGGAAGGGAAGTGGTCCGGCAAGCAGGGGGCGAACCCCGTCGACACGGGCGAAATGTGGGAGTGCCCCGACCTGTTCGAGCTCAACGGCAAGTGGGTGCTCATCCACTCGACCGAGGGCCGCACTCTGTGGCAGATCGGCACCATCAATCAGGCGGCGCTGCGCTTCGTCGCGGAGAGCGAAGGCCTGCTCGACCACGGCTCCTACTACGCCCCCAAGTCGCAGCTCGACGCCGCTGGCAATCGCATCCTCTGGGCCTTCCTGCCGGAAACGCGTCCCCCCGCCGAGCACGGAGCCGCCGGCTGGGCCTGCTGTATGTCGGCGCCCCGCCGCCTCTCGATCGCCGATGGCCGCCTCCTCATGGAGCCCATCCCACAGCTCACCTCGCTGCGTACCGCGCCGCGCACCGGAACGGCCGTTCCCCGCCTGCCCTCCGCCGCGCAGGAGATCCGCCTCACGCTCCAGCCGGCCGGGAGCGGCGGCCAGCCCTTTACAGAACAGTCGTTCACTGACCGGCAGGGCGCCGCCATCCTGCTGCGTACCGATCCGCAGCTCCCGGCGGGCACCGTCCGGATTGGCGCCATGCATCCGGAAAAAGAGATCACCGGCCTGGCGAGCGGACCGCTCGACCTGCACATCTTCCTGGATCACTCGGTCGCGGAGGTCTTCCTTAACCACCGCGAGGCCATGACCGTCCGTTACTACAAGCGGGACTTCATGGAGCCAGCCGTCGCGATCACCTTGGGGGGCAAGTGGAAGCTTGCCGACCAGCAAGCCTGGACGCTGCGGAGTATTTGGTAGACCGCTTGGTATCCTTGTTTCGCGAGGAGCATCGCGATGGCGACCGCAACCCAGGTTCCGCTCGAGACCTATCTCCACACCGCGTACAGCCCCGACTGCGACTACGTCGATGGTGAGGTCCGGGAACGCAACGTTGGGGAGCGTGAGCACTCACGCGCGATGGTCGAGCTAGCCAGCCGCATCTGGGATCTTGAGCGGCGTTCGGGCGTGTGCGCGCTCCTGTCCCTCCGCGTCCAGGTCAGTCCCACCCGCTTTCGCGTTCCCGACATCACCGTGCTGCGCGCCGACGCGCCAGACGAGCAGATCATCACGCACCCGCCACTGATCGCGATCGAGATCCTCTCGCCCTCGGACTCCTTTGCCGCCATGCGCGAGAAGATCGATGACTACGTTGGCTTCGGTATCCTGCACATCTGGGTCGTCGATCCCGCGGATCGCATGGGCTACGTCTGCCGCTCTGGCCAGTTTCGCGACTGGCAGCCCACCCGGCAGCTCGCAGTGCCCGGCACGGAAATCTTGCTCGATCTCGCCGCCTTGCCCGCTTAGGGAACAGCTCGCGCGATCGTTGGCATGTTTTTCATCCACGTCCGCTACACTGGTATTAGGTGAAGAAAAGCAGACTGCCCCGGCGCGCCCGGAGGACCTCGTAAGCTCTATGGTTTGAGGTCTTTGCGCCTAAGTCCTTGGGAAAGCCACACTTACCCACGCGACACTGTCTAAACCGCTCCATTTGAGTGACTTACAGACCTCCAAGACCGGAGGGTGGGGGGGAGGGGTGCCCGGCCTCCGCCACACATAAGAGAGAACGCGCATCGTGTCCAGCATCCGCAATATCGCCATCATCGCCCACGTCGACCACGGCAAGACCACCCTGGTGGACGCCCTGCTCCGCCAGGCCGGTACCTACCGCAGCAACGAGACGATCATCGAGCGCGTCATGGACTCGAACGAACTCGAAAAGGAACGCGGGATCACGATCCTCGCCAAGAACACCGCGATCCACTACAAGGACTCGAAGATCAACATCGTCGACACCCCCGGCCACGCCGACTTCGGCGGTGAGGTCGAGCGCGCCCTCAAGATGGTCGATGGCGTCATGCTGCTGGTCGACGCCTCCGAAGGTCCACTGCCCCAGACCCGGTACGTCCTCTCGAAGGCCCTTGAAGCCAAGCTTCCGCCGATCCTCGTTATCAACAAGATCGACCGTCCTGACGCCCGCGCGCAGGAGGTCCTCAACGAGGTCTACGACCTGTTCATCGACCTCGATGCGCACGAAGACCAGCTCGACTTCCCGGTGCTCTACACCAATGCGAAGCAGGGCACGGCCTCGCTCTCGCTCGACACCCCCGGCACCGACCTGCAGCCGCTGTTCGAGACCATCCTCACCACGCTTCCTCCCGCTGCCGGCGATGCGAATGGCGCACTCCAGATCCAGGTCACGAACCTCGACTACTCCGACTACCTCGGCCGCCTCGGCATTGCGCGCGTCTTCAACGGCACGCTGAAGACCGGCGACGAAGTCAATATCTCCAAGCGCGATGGCTCGCTGCAGAAGACCAAGATCACGAAGCTCTTCTCCTTCGAGGGCCTCAAGCGCACGGACATCACCTCGACCGAGATCGGCGACATCGTCGCCATCGCTGGTGTCACCGGAATCACCATCGGCGAAACCATCGTCGACCTCGAGAACCCGCAGCCACTGCCGCCGATCATCATCGACGAGCCCACCATCGCGATGCAGTTCTCGGTGAACAACTCGCCGATGGCCGGTCGCGAAGGCCAGTACGTCACGAGCCGCAACCTGCGCGAGCGCCTCGAGCGCGAGCTGCTGACCAACGTCTCCATTCGCGTCGAAGACACCGGCACGCCCGAGAGCTTCAAGGTGCTCGGCCGTGGTGAGCTCCAGCTCGCCATTCTCATCGAGATGATGCGCCGCGAAGGCTACGAGCTCATGGTCGGTCGGCCTGAGATCGTCACCCGCACCGTCGACGGCAAGCTGATGGAGCCCGTCGAATACCTCACCATCGATGTGCCCGAGAACTTTGTCGGTACCGTGATCGAGCGCCTTGGACCGCGTAAGGGCGAGATGGTGAAGATGACCAACCACGGCTCCGGTCGCGTCCGCATGGAGTTCCGCGTGCCCTCGCGCGGTCTCATCGGCCTCCGTTCCGAGATGCTGACCGAGACGCGCGGCACCATCGTGATGAACTCGCTCTTCGACGGTTACATCCAGTACCAGGGCGAGATCCCGCAGCGCCCCACCGGCGCTCTCATTGCCGACCGCAACGGCACCACCACTGCCTACGCGCTCGACGGACTGCAGGATCGCGGCGTGCTGCTCATCAACCCCGGCATCGAGGTCTACGAAGGCATGATCGTCGGCGAGCATTCGCGCGACAACGACCTCGACGTGAATGCTGTTCGCGAGAAGAAGCTCACCAACATGCGTGCCTCGAGCGCGGATGAAGCCATCCGCCTCGTGCCCGTGAAGGCGCTCAACCTCGAACAGGCAATTGAGTTCATCGCCGAAGACGAACTGGTTGAGGTCACACCAAAGTCGTTGCGCCTCCGCAAGAAGGTGCTCCAAGCGAACCGCCGGCCCCGCCGCAACGCGCAGCCCGTCTCCTGACGAGCGCATGCTCTGCGTGATAGGGTCAGTCACAGAGCGGCCTTCGGGCCGCTCTTCACGTTCGAGGGAATTGACGTTGACGAGCGGCCGGCCCGGCGCTCTGCACAGCAGGTAGTGGATGGCCGAACAAGGCAACCTATTCTCCCCGCACCGTGACCCCGCGGGCATCGCGCCCGTGCCGCGCGAGCGGCCCCAACGCCCCATCCCGCGCTGGCTTGCCATCCTCGAGCTGAGCCTGTTCGTGCTGCTCCGCTTGTATGTCGGCGCACTCGTGGTGCTGCTGCCCTGGCGCAGCCTTTGGACGACGAATTCCTGGATACTGCACTTTCCTGCCCTCGCCTCCTTCATCGCTCAGGGCTGGGTCCGTGGCATCGTCTCGGGGCTCGGTCTGTTGAACATCTGGGTCGCTTTCGTAGCACTCTTCCGCGGCGGTCGTCGCTAACGCATCCTATGCAGTCGCACGCGTAGTGCGGAATGGATGGCTCGCCTTGCGCCCACGCTCGACTTCGGAGTTCTATGTCTGACGAAACACCGCCACTGCTTCAGGCCGCACCGCTCGCCTACGAGAACCCCACCTTCCTCAACAGCCCGGACGGGCGGCTCTTCCGCATCCTCGCCGAGTTCTCCGAACCGCTTGCACGCTTCCGGCGCGAACGCATCCGAGACACCGTGGTGTTCTTCGGCTCCGCACGCTTTCGCGCGCACGATGTCGCGTCGCGTGAGCTCGAGATGCTGGCCAAGCCCGGCTCTGCGGAACCCGCACCACCCGAGGAGCAGCCCGCCGCACCGCAGGATATCGCCCAGGGCACTGCGACCGAGTTGAAGCTTCGCCACGCCGAGGCCGCTGTCGAGATGGCGCAGTACTACGAAGACGCGCGGCGTCTCGCCTCTCTGCTGACGACGTGGGCCATGAGCCTGAAAGGGCGGCAGCGACGCTTCGTCGTCACCTCCGGTGGCGGCCCCGGCATCATGGAGGCAGCCAACCGCGGCGCCTGGGAGGCGGGTGGCGTTACCGTCGGGCTCAACATCAAGCTCCCCTTCGAGCAGTACCCCAACCCCTACATCACACCCGCGCTGAACTTCGAATTCCACTACTTCTTCATGCGCAAGTACTGGTTCGCTTATCTCGCCAAGGGACTGGTCGTCTTTCCCGGTGGCTTTGGCACACTCGACGAAGCGTTCGAGATCCTGACCCTCGCGCAGACCGAGAAGCTGGCGAAGAAGATCACCGTGATCTTCTATGGTTCGAGTTACTGGAAATCAGTCATTAACCTTCAGGCTCTGGTCGACAAGGGCGCGATCTCGCCGCACGACCTCGACCTATTCCAGTACGCGGACACCCCGGAGCAGGCATTCACGCTATTGCAACAGGGACTGGTCACAAATCACCTCGAGCCGGAGGCGCGTCACGCTGCCGCAGCCGACGGCGGCGAAATGGCGCCAGACATCGCCAAAACGCGCTAATTGATGCCGATGCTTGTTGTCATATCCGATTCCTGCTGCCTGCTCACGCGAAGGTTGCACATGAGTCACAGCATCTTGTTGGCCACGTAATGCCTCGTTCACGGGGCTCTTCTCATACTCAGAGTGCAGGGTGTGAGGTGAGCCATGATGAGATCCCAGATCTCCTACTTGTGGAAGACCCCCGATGCCGCGCGCTCGTTCAGCACCGGCGTCTCGCTGCATAGCCATACCAACCGCTCGAGGGAAACGCTTGACTTCGTCGTCAGCGCGCTCTCTGGAGATGGCTTCACGGGCCGAGTCTTCCGCAAGATCGAAGCCGTGTACTCCCGTCGCGCGACCTTCAAGCCGGACTATGCGCGCGCCTACTGGACACCGCCGTTAACGCCGCGCCTCGCGTTCGATCTCGAGCGCCGTCAGATTGAAAGCCAGTTGCAGCGGCAGGCCCTGGTTTCGATCACGGATCACGACAACATCGAAGCACCGCAGCTGCTGCGCACTGTCGCCAGTGCGCGTCACATCCCCGTGTCGGTCGAGTGGACGACGCCGTTCGGCGGAGACCAGTCCTTTCATCTCGGTGTTCACAATCTGCCGAGCGCCGAAGGCGCGGACTGGATGCGTACCTTCGCGGAGTTCACGGCGCAGCCGTCCGACGCACGCCTGACGGAACTGCTGAGCGCATTGCACTCTCTGCCTCATGTGCTGATCGTGTTCAATCATCCCCTGTGGGATCTTTACGAGATTGGCGCCGTCCGCCATGCGCAGCGTCTCGCAGAGTTCATGCAGCAGAACGGCGCCTACATTCACGCATTTGAGTTGAATGGCCTGCGCAACTGGAATGAGAACCGCGCGGTGCGCACGCTGGCCACGCAGTGGAACAAGCTGTTGATCTCCGGTGGCGATCGGCACGGGCTTGAGCCAAACGCAAACGTCAACCTGACGAATGCCATCAGCTTCAACGACTTTGTCGACGAAATCCGCTACGACCAGCAAAGCCATGTGCTCTTCATGCCCCAGTATGCGCAGCCATGGAAGCATCGCATCCTGCAGTCCACCATCGATGCCGTTCGGAACTATCCTGATTTTCCCGAGGGCTCGCGGCGCTGGGATGAGCGCGCCTTCCATCCTGGTCGCGACGGCATCGGTGTCCGGCCACTGAGTGAGTTGTGGCCGCAGGGACAGGCGCCCGTCGCCCTTCGGGTGGGCGTCAACATTGCCCGGCTAATGGGGTCGGCTCCGCTGAGCGGCGGCCTGCGCCTTGCGTGGAATGAGTCGCGGCAACTTCAGTTCGCGCTGGGCGAAGGCGAAGCGGTCTAAGCGGCTTCCGCTCTGCAGGGCTGGCGCATACACTCGCGCTATGGCTGCGGCGCTGGACCAGACCTCGTTCGGAACAACGCCCAGGGTCGCCTACTTCCCGGACACCTTCCACGAAGTGAACGGCGTGGCGCACACCAGCCGCCACTTCGAAGCTTTCGCTCGCCGGCGCAATCTGCCGTTTCTCTGCGTGCGCGCCGGTCCAGCCGACCGTGTGGGCCGCGATAGTTCGCGGGTCCGCACGGTGGAGCTGCCCCGCGGAGCATTGTCCTTCCCGATCGAAAAGGATCTGCGCTTCGATCTCGCGTACTGGCGGCATCTGCCGCGCATTCTGGCGGAGACGCGTCGCTTCGGGCCAAACCTGATTCACATCACCGGGCCAACCGAGCTGGGGTTTATTGGTGCCTGGCTCGCGCACAAACTTCGCGTACCGCTGGTTGCGTCCTGGCACACCAACGTTCATGAGTATGCGGCGAAGCGCGCCACCTGGTTCACGCGTCTGTTCGGGACGCATCAGCCGCAAGTTGCCGGGAAAATTGAGGGTTCTGCTCTGTGGGGCTCGGCTGTCTTTTATCGGCTGGCGCGCATCCTGTTTGCGCCCAATGCAGAGTTGTGTGCGCTGCTGGAGCGTGCGACCGGCCGGCCGTGCTACCTGATGACGCGTGGCGTGGATACGGATGCGTTCTCGCCGGGACATCGCATGCGAGCGAAGGACGACTCCGACTGTGTGCTTGGCTTCGTCGGCCGTCTGTCAATCGAGAAGAACGTGTCGCTGCTCGCCGAGATTGAAGCCACACTGCGCGCGGGCAGTGATCAGCGGTATCGCTTTCTTATCGTCGGCCATGGCGGCGAGGAGGCGTGGCTGCGCCAGCATCTGGCCTACGCTGATTTTCCCGGTGTGCTCCGTGGGGAGGCGCTGTCCCAGGCGTACGCAAACATGGACGTTTTTGTGTTCCCGTCGCACACGGACACCTTCGGGAATGTCGTACTCGAAGCGCTCGCATCTGGCGTGCCCGCGATTGTGACGCCGGACGGTGGCCCCGCACGCATTGTGCGCGAAGGAGACACCGGGTTCATCCGTGGGGATGCAGACTTTGCTGGTGCGATTGCAGCGCTGGTCGCGAACCGCACCCTGCACCGGGCGATGCGTGAGCGGGCGCGGCAACACGCGCTGACGCAGTCCTGGGACGCCGTGTTCGAGAGCATCTACGCGCGTTACGAGCAGATGCTCAGCGCAAACACGAACGGCACGAGCGCGGACGCCCGTGCCGTTGCTGGCGACTAGGTGAGCTACTCGACTTGCCCGATGTAGACGCCGTACGCTGGCAGCTTCACCGCATCGAGTGATGCCGGATCGCTTGCGCCAGGTGTCTTCATCAGTGTCTTCGCCTGCTTGCCCTGGACTCCCTGGGACGACAGATCGAAAGCAATTGTCTGCGGGTCAGCGGTGAAGTTACACGCCACCACCACGGCTGGCTTGCCCTCTTCGCGCCGCATCCAGGAGAGGACATGCGCATCCGTCGGATTCAGCATCGTGAGTGTGCCCGAGTGCAGCGCCGGGTTCTCGCGCCGTAACTGGATCATCTGCTTGTACCAGTTGAGCAGAGAGTCCGTGTCGCGCACCTCCTCTTCGACGTTCACCGTCTTATAGGTGGAGGGAACTGGCAGCCAGGGGTGATCGCTCTTCGTGAAGCCAGCCTCGGGTGAGCCATCCCACTGCATCGGTGTCCGCTCGCCGTCCCGTCCCTTCTCGCGTGGCCAGCCCGTCTTGCCGATCGGATCCTTCACGTCTTCGACGCGCGTGGGCGGCGTGGTCTTCATGCCGAGCTCGTCGCCGTAGTACATCATCGCCGTGCTGCGCGTTGTGAACAGAATGGCCGCCAGCATGCGCTGGATGTCGACGTCGTGCGTGCCATCGCCGTAGCGTGCATCGATACGCGGGTTATCGTGGTTGTCGAAGACGAGCAGCGGCTGATTGTTGCCGATGTCATGCTCCACTTCATTCAGTCGCTGACGGAACAAGTTGATGTCCAGCTTGTTCGTGAAGCCAACCTGCATGTCCATGGGCAGCTGCAGCTCGTCGTGATTCGCGCCGTACCACTTCTCCAGTTCTTGAACGTTCGGCAGATAGGTCTCGCCGATCAGAACGCGGTTGCCGGGGAAGCTGTTCGTCACGTTGCGCAGATCGCGCATGACCTTGTGCACTTCCGGCAGATTCTCCGTCAGTGAGCCATCAATATTTGGATCGCCGAAGGCGTTCGTGCCGGGCAAAATCTGCTCGTCCTTGAACGAGGGATCCTCGAACAGTGTCGGCACGGCATCCAGACGGAAGCCGCCCACATCCTTGCGCAGCCAGAAGCGGACCACGTCCCACATCGCTGCTTCCACCTTGGGATTGTTCCAGTTCAAGTCGGGCTGCTGGATGTAGAACTTGTGGTAGTACCACTGATTCGTCTTCGGCGAGTATTGCCACGCAGAGTGGCCGAACACGGACTGCCAGTTATTCGGCGGCTGACCCGGACCCTTCCCGTCGCGCCACACGTACCAGTTGCGCTTTGGATTGGTCTTCGAGCTCTCGCTTTCCTTGAACCACGCATGCTGGTCCGAGGTGTGGTTCATCACCATGTCCATGATGATGCGGATGTCTCTCTTCTTCGCTTCCGCCACAAGGTGGTCGAAGTCGGCCATCGTGCCATAAGCGGGATCGATCGCCACGTAATTCGAAATGTCGTAACCGAAGTCCACCTGCGGCGAAGGATAGATCGGCGTGAGCCAGAGCGCATCCACGCCAAGCGTTTTCAGGTAGTCCAGCCGGCTCGTGATGCCGTTCAAATCGCCGATGCCGTCGCCATTCGAGTCCTGGAAGCTGCGCGGATAGATTTCGTAGATGACGGCGTGCCTCCACCAGACGTCCTCGTTGTTGTCTGCGGCCTGTGCCTTCGCTGCCGTTTTCGCGGACGCGTGGTCCTTCGCCGGCCCCGCAGCATGACAGGCAGCGGCCAGGCTCAATCCCAGCAGCGCAGCCCAGCACCTTGTGTTCGCACGCATCTTCCCTCCTTGGCGCTCATGCTTCGTGATGCCAGCAGAGCCATCCGGCTCTGAAGCCTAACATACGATGCGCAGGGCGAGTGCGGCGCAGCTTATGCCCGCCGCTCGTCGGCACTCCGTGACCTGCGTGGTACGCTCAACCCACATCCGGGCTTGTTGGTTTACGATCGTCCTTCGCTCCGTCCTACGCTCGAGGAGACACGATGCATCGGTTCTCACGGACTTGCCTGCGGAATGCCGTTCACGGCTGCGCGCCTGAACTGGCCAGAGTATTCTCCGCTCAGGTGCTTCCGCGATGAGCGGCTCAAAGTGCATCGTCGGGTTGGGCGAGCTGCTCTGGGATGTACTTCCGGACGGTCCACGCCTGGGTGGCGCCGTTTCGAACTTCGCGGTAATGGCCGCCCGCCTCGGCAACCGCGGTGTGATTGCGACGCGGGTCGGCACCGATGCTCTGGGCCGCGAGGCGATGGGACTGCTGCAGAAGACGCCGGTTGAAACCGGGTTTGTGCAGGAAGACTTCAGCCGGGTCACGGGAACCGTCACCGTCGCGCTCGAGGCAGGCCAGCCGCACTACACGATTCATGAGCCGGTGGCCTGGGATTTCCTGGAGTTCACACCACATTGGCTGGCCCTTGCAGAACAGGCCGATGCCGTCTGCTTCGGTTCGCTCGCGCAGCGCTCCCCGGCGTCCCGCCGCACGATCGAAAGTTTCCTGCACGAAACGCAGCCCGGCTGCGTGCGCGTCTTCGACGTGAACCTGCGGCCGCCGTTCTTCACGGCAGAAGTGGTCGAGCGATCGCTTGAACTCGCGACTATTTTCAAGTTGAATGCGGATGAAATGCCGCACGTCCTATCGCTGCTCGACTTTCCGGACGGCAGCAGCACCGCGCCGGACTCACTGCTGAATAGCGCGCGGCAGATCATCGATCAGTTCCCCGTGCAGCTGGTCGCGATCACGCTGGGTGCGCAGGGCAGCCTGCTGATCACCCGGAACGAAGTGGATCGCCATCCAGGCTATGCGGCGGAGCTCGTCGATGCGGTTGGTGCGGGCGATGCCTTCACCGCTGCAATCACGCACTTCTATATGCGCGGAGCGTCCCTCCACCAGCTCAATGTCGCGGGCAATCGCTGGGGCTCCTGGGTGGCGTCCCGCGCCGGCGCCATGCCTGAGCTCAGCGATGACGAGCGGGACCGCGTGATGAAGCAGATCGAGCAGGAAGGCTGACGGCGAACGTGCGCGTGCAGCTTCTAGTCGGGCCGTCAGAATGACGACGCATATCGCTCCTGCAGATCGTGCGGCGCTCGGCAAGGCGCGTCGCAAACAAGTGCGCCGCCAGAAACACGCGCAATGGAAGCCGGCCTCCCATCGCCCGTCGCCGGTCCAGACCGTGGCGCATTCGATGCAGGGCCGCGTCGCCGCCCTGGTCGCGATCAAGTACGAACGCATGCTGGAGTCGCCCTTCGGCTTCTTTCGCGGGGCTGTGCCGGTCATGGCGGCCGATCTGGCCGCGATGCCCAACACCGGGATCGTCTCGCAAATCTGCGGTGACGCGCACGTGCGCAATCTGGGGGCCTACGCTGCCCCG
Source organism: Candidatus Dedyshia acidiphila (assembly GCF_051025295.1). Lineage (NCBI taxonomy): Bacteria > Pseudomonadati > Acidobacteriota > Terriglobia > Terriglobales > Acidobacteriaceae > Candidatus Dedyshia > Candidatus Dedyshia acidiphila. The sequence continues at coordinate 18,787 of NZ_JBMGJV010000002.1, forward strand.
GATGGCAGGCTGGTGTTCGACATCAACGATTTCGACGAGAGCTGCCGGGCTCCCTTCGAATGGGATCTGAAGCGGATGGCCACGAGCGTCGTTCTGTCCGGACGCGCAAACGGCGAGAAGAACGCCGCGTGTGCAGACGCGGTGCTCGTGCTCTCTCATAGCTACCGCAGGCTGGCAGCGCGTCTGGCAGCCATGCCGGTGCTTGAGATGTCGCGCTATCAGGTGCATCGGCTGGAGCGAGTCACGCCCGTCTCCGATGCGCTGCACAAGGCTGAGCGCGAAACGCCGCTCGCGACGATGGCACGCTTCACGGATGCGTTGAAGGAGTCGAAGAGTGGGCAGGAGCAGCGTCGCTTCAAAGAGGAGCCGCCGCTGCAGACGCGTGTCACAGGGAGCCAGGCACGCGCAGTGCTCGGTTCGTTTGGTCCTTATCGCGACACGCTGCTGCCGGAACGGCGTCACATTCTCGCGCAGTACCGTCCGCTCGATGTGGCCTTTCGCGTTGTGGGCACCGGCAGTGTAGGCCTGCGAGACTACCTGGTCTATCTCGAAGGAAACGGTGGCGCGGATCCGCTCTTTCTGCAGATCAAGGAACAGCCCGGGTCGGCTTACACACCGTACGTTGCTGCGCAATTTGCGACCACTCATGCTCCGGCAAATCACGGGCAGGCGGTCGCCGAAGGCCAGCGCGCCATGCAGTGGCAGTCGGACCCGATGCTCGGCTGGACAAACATCGGCGGCCGCGATTACCTGGTCCGCCAACTCAACGATCACAAGGCGTCCATCGATTTCGAGACGCTGCGCGGTGGCGGGCTGCTCGAATACGCAGAGATCTGCGGCGAACTGCTGGCGCGCGGACATGCACGCTCCGGCGACCCGCACCTGATCACGGGATATCTTGGCGCAGGCGCGAAGGACGACAGCTTCGATCAGGCGCTCCGCGAGTTCGCCCACGCCTACGCCGACCAGACCGAGGCTGACTGGCAGGCGCTGGTGGCGGCCCGCAAATCGCGGAAAGCTCCGGCAAAGCGCACAGCCGGATGAGAAAATAGCAGCAGGGACACCTGATGCTGCAACTCACCTCTGCGGGCAAGCGCTTCGGCCCGCGCACGCTATTCGAAGGCGCCAACTGGTTAATCACGCCGGGCGAGCGCACTGCGCTGGTCGGCGCCAATGGCACCGGCAAATCCACGCTGCTGAAGTCCTTGGCCGGCCTTGAGGGACTCGACTACGGCACGCTCGACCGCGCGCGTCACGCCACCATCGGCTACCTGCCGCAGGATGGTCTCGCCCTGTCCGGCCGCACCGTGTTCGACGAGTGCCTATCCGTGTTCGATGAGCTGCGCTCGATCGAGCAGGAGCTTGAGACGCTTTCGACCAGCCTTGCCGAGCTCGACTCTGCTTCTGCCGCGTATGAGGCTGTGGCCGAGCGCTTCTCGCAGCTCGACAGTCGGTTTCGTGCCCATGACGGTTATGCGCTGGATGCCCAGGTCGGCGCCGTACTGGACGGGCTCGGCTTCAGCAAGCAGGACTGGCAGCGGCAGACGCAGGAGTTTTCTGGCGGCTGGCAGATGCGCATCGCTCTCGCAAAACTGCTGCTCGCCAAGCCGAGCCTGCTGCTGCTGGATGAGCCGACGAACCACCTCGATCTCGAGACCCGCAATTGGCTTGAGCAGTACCTGAACGGCTATCCCAACGGCTACATCCTCATCTCGCACGACCGCTACTTCCTGGACGTCACGGTCAGCAAGATCGTCGAGATCTGGAACAAGGCGCTGCACTTTTACAACGGCAACTACGAGCGCTACCTCGAGCAGAAGCAGGAGCGCCGCGTGCAGCTGGAGTCGGCGTTCCGTAATCAGCGCCAGCAGATTGAGCACCTTGAGACGTTCATCAACCGCTTCCGCTACCAGGCGACCAAGGCGAAGCAGGTGCAGAGCCGCATCAAGGAGCTCGAGAAGATCGAGCGCATCGAGATTCCGCAGGAAGAAGCAATCATCCACTTCACGTTTCCGCAGCCGCCTGCGTCTGGCCGCACCGTGGTGGAGGTTAAAGACCTGGAAAAGAGCTACGGAGCCAAGCAGGTGCTGCGCGATGTGAACTTCACGATCGACCGAGGCGATCGCATCGCCCTGGTAGGCGTCAATGGTGCGGGTAAATCCACGCTTGTGCGCATGCTCTCCGGGACGGAAGGGCCATCAACCGGCACGCTCAAGATGGGCCACAACGTCACCGCGGAATACTTTGCGCAGGACCAGTACAAGGTGCTGAATCCAGCAGCGCGCATGCTCGACGACATCAGCAGCATCGCTCCGCGCGTGCCGCAGGCAGACCTGCGCGGGCTGCTCGGCTGCTTCCTGTTCTCGGGTGATGACGTTTTCAAGCAGCTCGGCGTACTCTCAGGCGGCGAGCGCAATCGCTACGCGCTGGCCCGCATCCTGGTCAGTCCCGCCAACTTCCTGCTGCTGGATGAGCCGACGAATCACCTCGACCTGCGCGCAAAAGAGGTGCTGCTGGACGCGATCCGCAGGTTCAGCGGCACCGTCATCTTCGTTTCGCACGATCGCTATTTCCTCGATGCGCTGGGCACGCGTGTGTTCGAGGTCGCGGACGGCGCGGTGCAGGTCTACCCCGGCAACTACGAGGACTACCTGCGTCGCAAGGCAGGCATCCCGATCCTCAGCGCAGACCTCGCACAGCCCGTCACTTCACACGACATCAGCGAGCCCACCAGCGAAGCGCCTTCGCGCATGCGCCGCGTCAATCCAATCAAGCGCAAGCAGATGCAGAACCGGCTCTCATTCGTCGAGGGCGAGATCCCTCGCATTGAGGGCAGCATCGCTGAAGCCGAAGAGGCACTCGCCCGATTCGTCAGCGCCGAGGAGACGCAGCGCCAGAGCGCCGCGCTCGAGACGCTGCGCCGCGAGCACGCAGCCCTCACGGCCGAATGGGAAGATCTGATGCAGCAGCTCGAAGAAGCGAACGTCTAGTCTCGCTCGGTGCATCTATCGAGCATGAGCAAGACTCCGGAAGCAATCGACACAACAGGAGCGCTGCGCCTCTATCCCGCGCCGTGGAAGGGCGAGGTGCTCTTCGCCTGCCGCAAGTGCCAGCGCCGCATGAAGAAGAAGGACGGCCCGGAAGCCCTGCAGAAGGTGAAGCGCTGGTTCAAGGCGCGTGGCCGGCATCAGAAGGGCCCAGAAAAGAGGACAGAGCTGCGCGTCATTGACATGACCTGCATCAAGCTCTGCCCGGGCGATGGTGTGACTGTCTTCTCGCGCGGTCACCTTGCGCATGAGCCGGCGGGCGTGTGCATCGCGCGCTCGGAGAACGACCTCGAAAGGCTCTACTGCGAACTGACGGACGTGGCCTTGTCGCCTGAGAAGGTCACGTGAAACTTGTGCGTCTGACCCTGGTCAACCGTCGTGTAGCTCACCGTGCGATTGCCTACATCTTTTGAGTCGGACTGCTGCAGATTGCCGACCGCCATCGCGGTCTGCAGTTCGCTCATGCCCTTCACCGGTGTGTGTTGTTCGACCGCGTGCCAGACATCCGGTGTCCAGTGGTAGAGCGTCTTCGGATCCTGGTAGTAGAAGAGGTCGTCGCACTCCCAGTTATCGTTGCCTGAGCTCAGCGTCGCTACCGGTGCGGCGAACTCGCCCACGCGCCCCGGCTCAGTAAAGACGACGAACGCGTTCTTGTCGCCGCGCACAATGCTGCTCGTCCAGTCGGTGGGTGCCGTCGCCTCGACAAAGGTCTTCACAATCAGCTGTTGTGCTGGCGGCAGGCGACCCTCTTCTTTCGCGAAGTGGATCTTGCCACTGGTGTACGCATAGTACGGGATCTCGTAGCCCGTCTTCGACCAGACCGGCTTGCCATCCAGCTCACGTGCGGACTTCAGGCTGTTGATGAACATCCGCTTGGGCACGACCGATTCATCGTCGGTCAGGACGCGGCGCTCGGGCTGCTTCGTGGCCACGGGCGCATTTCGTTCGTGCTCGTACGAGACAACGCGCCACGCACCAATCGCGAGCACCAATACCGTAATTGCGCCGATCACCTGCCATTTGCCCATCGTGTTCTCCTTCGCGTGCTTGTTAGATGAGTGGCTGCTCAAGCTGTTCTTCTGGTGGCATCAGCGACTCCGCGCTCAACTGATCGGCGTCGCGCAGTGCAGGGAAGAAGGTGGCCCACAGCCCGGTCACTACGAGTGATCCGATGCCGCCCATCACCACGGCACGCACCGGCCCCCACCACTGCGCGGTCAAGCCGCTCTCATATTCGCCCAGCTCGTTCGATGCGCCCACGAACAGTGAATTGACGGCGCTGACTCGTCCGCGCATCGCGGGCGGTGTCGCCAGTTGCAGAAGCGAGGAGCGGATCACGACGCTGACCATATCTCCAGCGCCGAGTAGCACAAGCGCCACGAGCGAGACCCACAGGTTGCGTGAGAGCCCGAACACGATCGTGCAGGTGCCGAAAATGGCCACGCAGATGAACATCGTGCGGCCGGCCCGGCGATGGATCGGCCGGAAGGAGAGCACGACCGACACAGCCAGTGCGCCGAGGGCGGGCGCAGCACGCAGCAGTCCCAGACCGCGTGCGCCAGTGTGCAGCACGCTCTCGGCGAAGATCGGCATCAGCGCCACGGCGCCGCCCAGGAGAACAACAAACAGATCCAGGCTGACCGACCCAAGCAGCAGGCGCGCGCGCCACACGTAGCGCAATCCTTCGAACAGCAGATCGATGCTCGTGGCGCGGTGTTCCATGCGTCCGGGGCGAACAGACAGCCGCCCAATCAATGCAAGAAATCCGGCGAGGGCGACCAGCGTGAAAAGAAAGACCAGCGGTGCGCCAGCCAGCCGCGGTGCACCCCATTGCGCCAAGGGCAATGTGAACAGCAGACCGCCGACCGCGGGCCCCGCGATGTTGGCAATCTGGAAGACGGTCGCGCCCCAGGTGACTGCGTTGACGAAGTGCTCCTTCGGCACAAGGTGGGGCAGTAGCGCAGAACTGGCTGGCCCGCTGAACGCTCGTCCGGTGCCGATGATAAATAGCACCGCATAGATCGGTCCGATGTCCCGCATGCCCCCATACGCGAACCAAAACAGCAGGGACGTGCAGATGAGCTGCAGTGCATAGCAGACCAGGATCACCGTGCGGCGATCGAAGCGGTCTGCCGTATGCCCTGCGGGCAGCATGAACAGCAGCCCGGGCAGGAAGAGCGCCAGCCCGGTGTAGCCGAGGTCGATGGCACGATGCGTGATTTGGTAGACCTGCCATGCGACCGCGACTGACTGCGCCTCCGCGCCCATGATCACCAGCATGCGCGCCATCTGGTAGAGCCGGAAGTCACGTGAGGCGAAGGCGGCAGCGCCGCGTTGTGCAGGTTGTTCGTTGGACTGAGGCATGCCGGTGCTGGGGACGAAGCTCCTGCATCGATTGTCTCAGCCCGAGCGGGCGTTACTCTGAGTGCAGGCGGTGCAGGCACCCTGATGCCGGAATCAAATGACGCAATCGCGCCCGAACTGCCGCTTGGAGAAGGCGCAGTCTCCGCCGGTGCTGCGATGCCGCCCCACCCGGCGCACCCGCTGGCGCCAATCAGCGGTGTGGTCGGCGTCTTTGCGTGCGGGCTGGTCGCCTTTCTCTCGCTCTACGCGACGCAGCCGCTCTTGCCGCTTTTGGAGCAGATCTTCCATGCCAGCAAGTCCGCTGTCGGCTGGACAGTGAGCGCCTCGACCCTCGGCGTGGCCATAGCCGCACCATTGCTCGGCAGCCTGACAGAGCGCATGAATCGTAAGCGCGTCATGGTCGCCTCCATGCTGCTGCTGGCGTTGCCTACAGCCGGCGTCGCGGCAGCGCCCACGCTGGGGTGGCTGGTCTTCTGGCGCCTGCTGCAGGGGCTGATCACGCCCGGAGTGTTTGCGACGACGATCGCATACATCACGGAATCGTGGCCGCCTACGGCCGTCGCGCCAGTCATGAGTTTGTACGTTAGCGGGACCGCGCTTGGCGGCTTCTGCGGACGTGCCATCACTGGATTGATGGCGGATCACTTCAACTGGCGCGCCGCCTTTGTATTGCTGAGCGCCATGTGTGTCGCCGGCGCAGGACTGATTGTGTGGCTCCTGCCCGATCGGCCGCGCAAACAGCGTGCATCGGCTGCTGCGGCGGACGCGACACCTGCCGAGCTGGGGCTGCAGCGTTTCGCGAACCCGCGCCTGGTCGCAACCTACCTGGTCGGATTCAACGTGTTGTTTTCGCTTGTCGGCGTGTTCACGTACATCACGTACTATCTCGCCGCTCCGCCATTCTCGCTCTCGACCACACAGTTGAGCCTGCTGTTCGTCGTCTATCTGGTCGGGCTCGTCGCTACGCCGCTTGCGGGGGCGCTGCTGCCGCGGGTCGGCCTGCTCGTCGGCATCACTGGCTCCAGCCTCATGTCGCTCGCAGGCGTGTTACTGACGCTCGTCCCGCATCTGCCGATTGTGATCACCGGACTGGCGCTCTGCTGCACTGGCACGTTTATCTCGCAGAGTTGCGCGACCAGTTTTCTGCGGGAGGCCGCGCCGGAGTCATCGCGCTCGACCGCCGTGGGGCTCTACGTCGCGTGCTACTACATTGGCGGCACGGTTGCTGGTGTGGCGCCGAGCCTGGTGTGGCGCCACGGTGGCTGGACGGCGTGCGTGGCGCTTGTGGCAGTGGTGGACGTGCTCTCGCTCGCGATTGCGCAGTTCGGCTGGCGCATGCGCGATGCGGCGATCGGCTACTGATTGCCGAGGTAGGTCTTGTAATGCGTGTCCACGATGCCCAGGTTGCGCGCCAGGCCCAGCTTGGACTGATTGAACTGCAGCGTGTCGGAGATCAACTGCGCCTGCGCCTGCGACAGTGTTGCCTGCGCTTGCACCACGGCGAGATTGTCCTGGACACCAGCCGCAAAGCGATCGCTGGCGTCGGCCAGGGCGCGCGTCGCCAGCTGCACGTTTTGCTGCGAGACCTGCACCAGCGTCTGCGCCGAGTTCACGTCGAGCATGCTGTCGCGAAGCTGCTGATCGATCTGCTGTCGCAGGTCACCCAGACGGCTCTGCGTGCTCTGCCGCTGGGCCTCGGCCACCTCGGAGTCGCCGCGGAACTGCGCCTCCTTGAAGAGTGGCAGCTTCACCGTACCCATTGCGACAAAGGTAGTGCGGTAGGAGCCATGCGTCACGCCGGTCAGCGCGTAGTCGCCGTTCGCTGCCACGGTGGGCAGGCGCTCGTAGCGCGCTGCTGAACGTGTCAGTTGCGCGGCGCGCATCTGGCGCTGGAGCCCCTGAAAGTCCTGGCGATTTTTGTAGGCCACCTTGCGTGCGTCCTCAAGTGACATCTGCTCGAGGTCAGCATACGGCGCGGTATCCGTGAGCTGGATCGACTGTTCGACCGGCACGCCGATCATGCGCTTCAGCAGGATCAGATCCTTCTCGTACACGTTGCGGATCGCAATCACCTGCTGCTGCTGGGTCTGGTATTGCACGCGTGCGCGAGACTCGTCGAGCCGCGCCGCCGTGCCGGCTTCGTGCTCCGCCTGCGCCTGCTGGAACAGCGTCTGATCCGCGCGCAGCAGCGACTCGGCGCTGTCGATCTGCGACTGATCCGAAATCGCCTTCAGGTACTGGTTGCCGACATTCAGCACCACTAGCCCACGCGACGATTGCGTGTTGTAGTAGCTCGCCTTCGCGTTCTCGCGCGCCGCGCGATAGCGCGTGATCGCCGCATAATCGAACGCGGTCCAGTCGAGCGCCACATCCGCCTGCGTCACGTCCACCTTCACGATCGGCTGGAAGGGCGAGTTCGCCAGATTCGGGAAGAGTGGGCCGATCTTGCGCAGCAGCGACTGGTTGAAGCCGAACGTAGACAGGTCGTACTGGTGGGCGCCCGTTGAGCCCTCTGCCTTAATCGCCGGCAGCAGCGGATCGAGCGACTTCAGCGTCTGCCCTTCGACCTGTTTCTGCTGAGCGCGGGCTTCCGTGATCGCCAGGTTCGCGTCCATGCCGCGCGTGATCGCATCGTCGAGTGAAAGCTTCAGCGGATCTGCGCTGACCCTGGCACGCGTCACGCTGCCGTAATAGGGGTTCTGTGCAGAGCTGGGATTCAGGACAAGCTGGCCGGAGCTTGTGCCGGTCCCCGCGGTGCTGGCGCCCGTTCCGTTGCCGGCGCTGCTTGGAGCCGGATTCGCGGACACGGCCGCCGCGGAACTTCCCGTGGCTGAGGTGGCGTCAGCGGTGGTCGACGAGGACGCGCCACCCTGCGGACTCGTTGTGGTGCCGCCCTGGCCTCCACCTGAACCCCCTGCCTGCGCCTGAGCGGCAGAAGCGCCAGTGAGCGCCAGCGTGGCACACATCAGGATGGAACCAATCTGTCCAATCACGAACCGACCAATCACCCGCGGTTGCACTCCTGTCCCAGAATCACTCTCGTTAGATCATGGCAGATGCCGAGCGATGCCGAAACTTTGCTCCGACCCCGGGGAGCGGGGCTCAGCCGGCTCGCCGCGGCCCCTTACAATCGGAACATGCCTCCCGCAGAGTCACCGCTGCGTGTCGTGCAGGCCGTGTGTTCGCACGACTGCCCGGATTCCTGCGCCGTGCACATCAGCGTGGACCCCGCCGGGCGGGCGCAGAAGATCGTTGGCGATCCCAATCACCCGGTAACCCGCGGCTTTTTGTGCGGCAAGGTCGCCCGCTACCTCGATCATGTCTATGCGCCGGACCGCCTGCTCTATCCGATGCGGCGTCGCCCGGGCGTGGCCAAGGGCGCTCTCCAGTCCGGACGCGAGCCCGAGAGCTTCGAGCGCATCTCCTGGGACGAGGCGCTCGACATGGTTGCGGGTCGTTTGCACGCCATCACGGCCGAGCATGGCCCCGAGTCCGTTCTGCCGTACTCCTACGCTGGCACCATCGGACAGCTTGGCTACGCATCGATGGACCGGCGCTTTTTTCACCGGCTCGGCGCATCGCAGCTCGATCGCACCATCTGCGCCACGGCGGGCGGTGACGCCATCCTGTCCCTTTATGGACGCAAGCTCGGTACAGATACGGAGCAGTTCCATCGCGCACGTCTGATCCTGGCGTGGGGCGCGAATGTTCACGGCAACGCCATCCATCTGTGGCCGCAGATCGAGGAAGCGCGCCGCGCCGGCGCTCGCCTCGTCGTCATCGACCCGTACCCGACCCGCACCGCGCGCGCAGCCGACTGGCACATCCCGATCCGGCCAGGCACGGACGTGGCACTCGCGCTCGGCATGATGCACGTTCTGTTCGCGGAGGGCAGGGAAGACCGCGACTACCTGGACCGCTTCACCCTGGGCGCCCGCGAGCTGGCCGAACGCGCACGCGAATATTCGCCGGAGCGCGTCGCCGCGTGGACGGGCATCGCTGCGGACGATATCCGCACCCTGGCGCGCGATTACGCGTCGACCACTCCCGCTGTCATCCGGCTGAATTACGGCGCGACCCGCAGCGAGAACGGCGGTACGGCGGCGCGGGCCATCGCGATGCTGCCGCTGGTGACCGGCGCGTTCCGGCATCTGGGTGGCGGCCTGCAGCTCTCGACCAGTGGAGGCTTCAGTTTTGACGGCCAGGCGCTCGAGCGCCCTGACTTGATGCACGCGAGCCCACTGGGCCGTCCATCCCGCGTCGTCAACATGTCGCGCCTCGGCCACGCGCTCACGGAGATGAACGATCCGCCGGTCAAAGCTCTGTTCGTCTACAACTCGAATCCCGCGGCGATTGCCCCGAACCAGGCCGCTGTCCTGCGCGGCATGCGGCGTCCGGACCTGTTCACCGTCGTCCATGAGCAGTTCTGGACAGACACGGCGGACTATGCCGACGTTGTCCTGCCCGCGACGACATTCTTCGAACAGACCGACGTGCAGGGCGCGTACGGCCATTACTACGTGCAGCTTTCCGATCGCGCCATCGAGCCGCTCGGCGAGGCGCGGCCCAACGTCTGGCTATTCGGTCAGCTCGCGCAGCGCATGGGCTTTCCGGAGCCTTGCTTCCGCGACACCGAGGACGACTTGATCGCGCAGGCGCTCGGCAATGCCGACCAGGACGGAACCATGCAGGGCATCACGCTCGATCGACTGCGCCGCGAGCGCCGCGTGCGCCTGCGTCTGCCTGGTGAGCCCGATGCGCCATTTCAGCCCTTCGCTGACGGGCGTTTCTACACCGCATCCGGCAAGGCAGAGATCAGCTCGCCGTCGCTCGCAGCGCTCGGCGTCGATCCGCTCCCCGCATTTGTACCCCCAACCGAGTCACGTTCTGCCAGAGGGAGTGAACGTACGTATCCGCTCGAGTTCCTGCCCCGCAAGGCCGACCATTACATGAACAGCACGCTCGCCAATCACGATGTGCACCGTCACATGGAGGCCGCCTTCCTCGATCGCCTGGAACTGCATCCGGACGACGCAGCCGCGCGACAGATTCAGGAAGGAGATGCGGTGGAGGTCTTCAATGATCGCGGACGGCTGCGGCTGGTCGCGCGCCTCAACCCGCAGCTTGCGCCTGGCGTGGTCGCCTCGCGCATGAATTGGAACAAGCTCACGATTACAGGCGGCAATGTCAATCAGCTCACGTCCGAGCGGTTGACGGACTTCGGCCGCGGCCCCACCTTCTATTCAACGCTGGTCGAGGTGGCGCGGGCCGGCACGCATGGCTGAAAGCGGCTACCAGTGCGCCGGTTGCGGCGAGTGGAACGACACAGCGGTGGACGAGTCGGCGGGCAGCCGTCAGAGCTACGTCGAGGACTGCCAGGTCTGCTGTAAACCAAACGTGCTCGACGTGCGCTGGAGCGCGTCGGATCACGCCTACCTGATTCGCGCAGAGCTCGAAAGCTGAGCCAGTACGCATGCCCCGGTTGGGCGGTCTCGCCCCGGTTGCTATAGAATCGGTTTTTCCAGCAAGAACAGCAGAATCGTATTTTTTGTTGCAGTGAGGGTGTGCCTATTTTTCCCGACATCCGGCGGAGTTCCGGCTCCCAGATTCACCAGGACAAGACCGTTCGGTCCTTTACAGGAATGGCGCTACGTGGGTTGGGGTCTCTGGCCTTGCTCTGTTGCACCGTTGCGCCCGCCTTCGCGCAGGCCGGCGGCAACGTCATCTCCGAAATTCGCGTGATCGGCAACCGCCGTATCCCCAAGGAGACGGTGCTTGCCCGCTTGTTCTCGCATCCGGGCGATACGTACGATCCGGCCACTGTCGAGCGCGACTTCAACTCGCTCTGGAACACCGGCTATTTCGAAGACGTCCGCATCGAGAAGGAGGACACGCCCAAGGGCCAGATCCTCGACGTTTTCGTGCGTGAAAAGCCGACGATCCGCGAGATCAACTACAAGGGCCTGAGCTCGGTTACGCAGTCCGATGTGCTCGATCGGTTCAAGAAGGAGAAGGTCGGGCTCACCGTCGAGAGCCAGTACGACCCCACCCGCATCGCGCGCGCGATCGCCGTCCTGAAGGCTCTCCTGGCCGAGCACGGCCACCAGTTCCCGACCATCACGCCCGAGGTGAAGACCATCCCGCCGGCATCGGTCGCCGTGAACTTCAACATCAAGGAAGGGCCGGTCGTGAAGGTCGGCAACATCCGGTTCAGCGGCAATAAGAGCATCAACTCGCGCACGCTGCGCGCCGCGATGAAGAACCTTCGGCCGATCGGCGTGCCGCACTCGATCTTCCTGGAGAACCTGTTCGCGCGCACCTATGACGCGAGCAAGCTCGAAGAGGACTCAGAGCGCGTCCGTGTCGCGTATCAGAACCACGGTTATTTCAAGACGGTCGTGGGCGAGCCGTCCACGCGTATTCGCAATGAAGGCGGCCTGTCGCTGCTGACCTTCCGCCCGAAGAAGGGCAAGCGCATCGATATCCGCATTCCCATCGAAGAGGGCGAGCGGTATCGCCTGGGTGGCATCAACTTCACCGGCAACCAGGCGGTCAAGAACACGAAGGCACTGCGCGGCCAGTTCACCATCAAGGATGGCGACTACTTCAACTACACCGCGGTCGGCAAGGGCCTCGAGAATCTGCGTAAGGCGTACGGCACGCTCGGCTACATCAACATGGTGGCCAACCCGAGCACGCGCTTCGACGAAGCGAAGAAGACGCTCTACATCGATGTCGATATCGACGAAGGCAAGCCTTTCACCGTCTCACGCATCGAGTTCACCGGCAACACCGTCACGCGCGACCCGGTCATCCGCCGCGAACTGTTGCTCGAGGAAGGTCAGGCCTACAACAGCAACCTGTGGGAGCAGAGCCTTCTTCGCCTGAACCAGCTCGATTACTTCGACACGCTGCGTGTGGACCAGGACTCGACCGCAACCCAGGACCAGGCGAACAACACCGTCTCCCTGCTGCTACGCGTGCACGAAAAGGGCAAGAACTCAATCGGCTTGAACGGTGGCGTCAGTGGTCTGTCCGGTTCGTTCCTCGGCATCAACTACCAGACCAACAACTTCCTCGGCTTGGGTGAGACGCTGAGCCTGCAGGCGAACCTCGGCAATCTGCAGCGCAACCTGCAGTTCGGCTTTACCGAACCGTACTTCCGCAGCAAGCCGATCTCGCTCGGGTTCCAGTTGTTCTCGAGCAAGTACGACTACAACGCAGCCAAGAACTATCAGATCTCGACCGGCGGCGGAAACCTGAGCGCGGCACAACAGTCACTGGTGCAGAACTACAACCAGTCCGTGACCGGGTTCAACGTCTCGACCAACTACCTGATCAAGCACAGCTTCCAGCGCATCGGCCTGACCTACTCGTTCAATCGCAGCTCGATCACGGCCTTCAGCCCGGCGTCGTCTTCGCTCTTCCAGACGCTCGCCTTCCGCAGCGGCATTCAGAACAACAACGCGCTGAACGGCATTTACACCAGCCTGGCCTCGCTGTCCTACACGTACAACAAGATCGGCAATCCATATAACCCGCACGACGGCCAGGAGATTTCGGCTGTGCTGCAGGTTGCCGGCCTGGGCGGCAATGTCAAGTACATCAACCCGGTCTTCGAATACCGGCACTTCAATGGCATGCACCTGCTGCGCCCGAGCAAGGAAGGCCGCAACGTGCTCGGTGTGCGCTTCCAGGCCAACTACATCCAGGGCCTGGGCGGCAAGGTCGCGCCCCCATTCCAGCGCTTCTACCAGGGTGGCGAGCAGGAGCTTCGCGGCTTCGATATTCGCTCCGGCACGCCGTACGCCTTCATTCCGCAGCGGACGCAGTTTCTGCTCACGAATCCGGATGGCAGCCTCGTGCCGCGCGATCCCACCAACCCGACGCTGGGCAACATCACGGTTCCGATCCCGACCTACGGCATCGTCTCGGTCGGCGGCGACACCTCGTTCAGCAGCAATGTTGAGTACCGCATCCCGCTGGGTGGTCCAGTGGTCTTCAAACTGTTCAACGACTTTGGCATGTCAGTCGCCACGCGCCAGTCGCAACTCGTGGAGAGCGTGCTCTCTATCGACCAGTTGAACTCGCAGCTCTACGGCTGCCCGGTGTACGTCAACGGCACCTGTCAGGGCGGATCACGCGTCAACTTCTCGCGCGAGATCCGGCCCATTCAGGGATCGAACGCGGTGCCGCGCATGTCCACGGGTGGCGAGATTTCAGTGCTGCTGCCCATCGTGCGTGCGCCGTTCCGGATTTACTACGCGTACAACCCGCTCCGTCTACTCGAGCAGGTGCGCGGAGAGAACATCATCACGCGCGATCTGTTCCCCGCAGGCGGCGCGGGCGACTTCAGCTACGCGCAGGCGATCCAGTTCTACGGATCGCAGTATCAACTTCGCGAGCCGCGCAAGACCTTCCGGCTCGCCGTCAGCACCACCTTCTAAGTGGCTGGCGCACCGTCGGACCCTCGGGAGCGATGCTTCGGGACCCGCGTCTTTATTGACGCTCCCGGAGTACGCTCCCTATAATTCTTCCTAAGTTTCCTGAGAAGTCCTCTGTCTGTGTTTCTTGTGCGCCTCGCGCGCCCGCCAGGGCAGCCCGCAGCCGCAACAAAACTGCGCAAACGGGGAGAGCAGGAAGGACAGTAGCCTTCCGGCACCGCCCGGAGTGCCTGAAACACCACGGAATTCAAGGAGTCTCCCAGCACCATGAAGCGTTCACTCTCACTTGCATGCCTGCTCGCGTCCGCCCTCGGCGCCACTGCGCTCGCGCAGTCCCCCACCGCCGCAGAGCCGCCGTCCGCACCTGGCGCCCCCGTTGCCTCCGCGCCGGCAGGCCCCACCAAAATCGCCGTGATCCAGTTCGAGGGCGTCGTCGCCCAGACCAACGAAGGACAGCGCGCCTTCGCTGAACTGAACACCAAGTTCCAGCCCAAACAGCAGCAGATCAAGCAGGCGAGCGACGAAGTGGACTCGCTGAAGAAAGAACTGCAGAGCGCAGGTGACAAGCTGAGCGAGTCCGAGAAGGCCTCGCGCGTGCGCACCATCGACGAGAAGGAAAAATCTCTGCAGCGGAACGTCGAAGACGCGCGCAACGACTTCTCCGGCGAGATGAATGAAAAATTCAGCACCATCGCCCAGAAGGTCGCGAGCGTGATGCAGCAGTATGCGCAGAAGAATGGCTACACGCTGGTGCTTGACGCAAGTGCTCAGCAGTCGCCGATCCTCTGGGCATCCGAGGCGACGAACATCTCCGAGGCAGTCGTGCAGGCTTACAACACGCAGTCCGGTGTTCCGGCTCAGCCGAACGCTGGCGCAGCGCCTCGCACAGGTGGGGCGATGGCCCCGCGCACCCCGGGAGCGGCCCGCACGCCGTCGACGACCGCACCGAAGCCGCACTAATTCGGCAGAAAGCTAGACGAGACAGCCCCACGTTGGCAACCAGCTGGCGTGGGCCTCTTTTTGTCCGCTAAGTGCTGTCGGGAGCAGGATCTGGCGGCCTGCACGGAGCAGTTCAAGAATGTGGAAAATTCTGTGGATTGCGCGGCGATCGTGATTTCAGCTCTCGCGAGAGAGCGCCGCCGATCCGGTGTAAGGATCAGGAATAGCAATATAACTGACGTGCCGAGTAGGACTTAAGCAGAAAGTACGGCACTGGACGACCGGAATTGCGACTCCGTCCTCCACAGGCAACCTTCTGTTACTTTCCACAGAACCAGAAACGACTCGGCCGCATCCCGCTGGATTTGAGCAGGTTAGCCGCTACTGTCCTCGCCCACCTTCAGCACCGCCAGGAAGGCCTCTTGTGGGATGTCCACCTTGCCGATCCGCTTCATCCGCTTCTTGCCTTCTTTTTGCTTTTCCAGCAGCTTGCGCTTCCGGCTGATATCGCCGCCGTAGCACTTGGCCAGCACGTTTTTGCGCAGCGCTGCCACGGTCTCTCGCGCCACGATCTTGGCGCCGATCGCCGCCTGAATGGCGACCTCAAATTGCTGGCGCGGGATCAGCTCGCGCATCTTCGAGACCAGCGCCCGCCCGCGGTCGTAAGCGAAGTCGTGGTGAACGATGATCGAGAGCGCATCGACCGGCTCGCCTGACACCAGGATGTCGAGCTTCACCATCGGTGAGATCCACGACCCCGCAAGGCTGTAGTCGAGCGAGGCGTATCCGCGCGAGACCGACTTCAGCCGGTCATAGAAATCAAGCACGATCTCGTTCAGCGGCAGCTCGTAGGTGAGCATGACGCGGGTCGGCGTCACATATTCGAAGTTCTGCTGCCGTCCGCGCTTCTCCTCCACCAGCTTGAGAATTCCCCCGACATACTCCTCGTTGGTCAGGATGGTCGCCTTGATGACTGGCTCTTCGATCTGCTCGATCTCGCTCGGGTTGGGCCAGCGCGAGGGATTGTCGACCTCTACCTCGCTGCCATCGGTGAGGCGAATCTTGTAGCGCACGCCGGGCGCGGTGGTGATCAGGTCGAGATCAAACTCCCGCTCGAGCCGCTCCTGGATGATTTCCATATGCAGCAGGCCGAGGAAGCCGCAGCGAAATCCAAAGCCCAGCGCTGCGGAACTCTCCGGCTCCATCGAGAACGAGGAGTCGTTCAACCGCAGCTTCTCGAGCGCTTCGCGCAGCATGGTGTGTTCGTGAGAGTCGACTGTGTAGAGGCCTGCGAAGACCATGGACTTGATGTCCTCGAAGCCGGGCAAGGGTCCGCTCGCAGGCCGTCCTTCTTCGGTAACCGTGTCGCCAATCTTGGTATCCGCCACGTTCTTGATGGTGGCGACGAAAAAGCCGACTTCGCCAGCGGAGAGTGACTCGACTTCGAGGGGCTTCGGCGTCAGTACGCCGAGCGACTCGACATCGAAGACGCGGCCGTTCGACATCAGTCGAATGCGGGCTCCCCTGCGCAGCGTCCCTTCCATCACCCGGGTCAGCACGATCACGCCGCGATACGCGTCGAACCACGAGTCGAAGATCAGCGCCTGCAGCGGCGCTTCGCGGTCGCCGGTGGGCGCGGGCAACCGATGCACCACAGCTTCGAGGATCGCCTCAACGTTTTGTCCCGTCTTCGCGCTCACCGGGATCGCGTCGGTCGCATCGATGCCGACAGTGTTCTCGATCATCTCCTGCGTCCGCGTCACATCCGCGCTGGGCAGGTCGATCTTGTTGATCACCGGGATCATGTCCAACCCGTTGCTGATCGCAAGGTAGGCATTGGCGAGTGTCTGCGCCTCGACACCCTGCGTTGCGTCCACGACGAGCAGCGCGCCCTCGCAGGAGGCCAGCGAGCGCGAGACCTCATAGGAGAAGTCCACGTGCCCTGGCGTGTCGATCAGGTTGAGCTGGTAGAACTCGCCGTCCTTCGCCTTGTAGAGCATGCGGACCGCGTGCGCCTTGATCGTGATGCCGCGCTCACGCTCGAGGTCCATGGCATCCAGTACCTGCGCCTGCATCTCGCGCGCGCTCAGCGAGCCGGTCAGCTCCAGCAGGCGGTCCGACAGCGTGGACTTGCCATGGTCGATGTGCGCGATGATCGCGAAATTGCGGATGCGACTGGTTTCCATGGGTGCGGAGAGCGGGAGGACGGGCGCGATTCGAAGCGCGGCTCAATCGAGATCAGCGCGCCAGCGCAAGAGTACCGATGTCCGCTCAGAGCATGAGTTTATCATCGGCATCCGGCACGGCTGCGCTCTACAATGACGCGAGCAACACGTACACAATCCATGGATGTTTTTCGACGCTACGCCGTCCCGCGCCGGGCGGCGCTACCGCTGGTCGCATGCCTTGTCTCCCTCGGTGTCAGTCTTGCCTCGGGCGCTGCGGCTTGGTGTGCGTCGGCTGGTCCGCACAAGCCGCCACAGGCCAGCTCACTCGGTGCGCAGGATGCGCATGCACCGCAGTCTCCCGCGAGCCCCCAGGAGCAGCAGGCCATCGCTGAGTCAGAGCGCGCCTACACCAGCGGCATCCGCAACTATCACTCAGGCGATTTGGCAGCAGCCAAGCGGGATTTCGATACAGCCGTCGATACGCTACTCGCGAGCGGACTCGATCTCAAGAAGAGCCCGCAGCTGAGTGACGAGTTCGAGCACCTGGTCGATGCCATCAACGCGCTCGAGATGGACGCCCTCAAGCAGGGCAATGGTTTCGCTCCACCGACCGAGCAGACGCTGGTCGATGTCGCCAACGACGTCACCTTCCCCGTGGATCCGAACGTGCGCGCTGCGGCCGAAGCCGAGTTGAAGACCACGCAGTCGGATCTGCCGCTCGTCATCAACGATGCAGTCACCAGCTATATCGGCTACTTCTCGAACACGAGCACCGGCCGCGGCACCATTATCAATTCTCTCCGCCGTGCAGGCCGCTACAAAGAGCTGATCCAGCAGACACTGCGCGAGGAAGGCGTCCCGCAGGACCTCATCTATCAGGCGATCGCCGAGTCGGGTTTTCAAACTCAAGCCGTCAATGCACGCTCCGGTGCAGCCGGCATGTGGCAATTCATGTCCTTCCGCGGCGCCTACGGCCTGGAACGCGACGGCTGGGTGGACGAGCGCTTCGATCCCGAGAAGGCGACGCGCGCCTACGCACGCGAAATCAAGAAGAACTACCAGCAGTTCGGCGACTGGTATCTCGCGATGGCCGCTTACGACTGGGGTCCAGGCAACGTGCAGCGCGCTGTGCAGCGGACCGGCTACGCTGACTTCTGGGAGCTCTACAAGCGCAACAATCTGCCGCGCGAGACCAAGAATTACGTCCCCATCATTTTGGCGGCGGCGCTCATGGCGAAAAATCCGGTGCAGTACGGACTCACGGACCTCCATCCGGATCCGCCGGTGCTCGCTGACACCGTCACCGTGAATGGCGCGATCGATCTTCGTCTGGTCGGCGATATCGTGAATGCGCCCGTGCAGGAGCTGGTCGGCTTGAACCCGAGCCTGCTGCGGCTGCAAACACCGCCTGACGAACCCTACGATCTGCATCTGCCTGTTGGCGCCAAAGCCATATTTCTCGACACCATCCAGGAGATTCCTCCGGACAAGCGCATGGCGTGGCGCTACCACCGCGTGCAGCCGGAAGACACGCTCGAGACGCTCGCCAGGACGTACCGTGTCTCGGCGACTGACATCGCCTTCGTCAATCAGCTCGATGCAAAGGCGGACCTGACAGGCGAAGATGCACTCATCATCCCCGCATTGCCTCCGGCGGCGACCAGCTCTGCGCGCAGCAGCGCGCGTTACAAGGTGAAGCGCGAGGACACGCTGGTCACACTGGCCGATCGCTTCAACGTCACCACGGAACAGTTGCGCCGCTGGAATCACCTGCGTTCGAACGCGCTGCAACAGGGCCAGACACTGTTCGTCGCAGAGCCAGCACACGTCTCGGCATCGGCCCGGGGCAAGCATCAGCGCCGCGCGAAAACTGTGAGCGCGCACCGCGCTGGTGGCGGTGCTCACACTGTGCCAGCAAGCGCGCACGCAAAGAAATCGCACAAGTAAAACGTGCACGCACGAGCGCCGCATTCGCGCGCGATGCGTTGCGACTCAGTGTGCGTATGCGTTTCTCGCTTGCCTTCGCTAGCAGTCCGTTGCATGCTGTTGCTATAATCCGCGCCGCAGGTGAAGTGCTTCGCAGCACCACCTGTCACGCGCGGAAGCGAACCGAGACGCCCCGGAGGCACACACATGCAGGATGAGCGCAAGCTGTTAGCGTACGACGACGGCGAACACGAGCCCGAGGGCAAGGACTACTCGGACGAAATGGAAGATGAAATCGACGAGGACGAAGAAGACGAAGAAGTCAGTGTTCCCGTCTCGTCCGACGACGATCTGCAGGACGAGGACGAGCCGGTCGCTTCTTCATCCGTGAAAAAGGCGGCCGCGAAGAAGTCGCCTGCCAAGAAGTCATCTGCGAAGAAGCCTTCCGCAAAGAAATCGTCGGCCAAGAAGGCGCCGAAGACGGCTGCCAAAAAGGCGCCTGCGAAAACGGCGGCCAAGAAGGCCTCTACAAAGTCTGCCGCGAAGAAGAGCAGCAGTGCCCGCAGCGGCGGTAAGGCGGCCAAGAAGGCTGCCAAGGGCGCAAGCAGTAAATCCACTCAGCGAGGTAACAAATTGGCAGTAAAAAAGGCAGCAAAGAAGAAATCAGCCACGAAGAAGACCGCAGGTAAGAAGGCGACCAAGAAGGCAGCCAAGAAGACCAGCGTAAAGAAGGCAACCAAGAAGGCAACCAAGAAGACGGCAGCAAAGAAGAAGTAAGGCAACGTCGTACGAGGCAAGCAAAAGAGCCCGGCATCGAGCCGGGCTTTTTTGCGTCCGCACATCGCGCAAAAGTGCGTTAGCTGCTCTTCTTTTCGAGGTTTGCGAGCTCTGCAAGCACCTCGGCGCTGTGGCTCGACGGATCAACGCCAGTCCACACACGCGCGATCTTGCCCTGCGGATCGATCAGAAACGTGTTGCGCTTCGCGATCTTCATGCCCATATAGTTGCCGAGGGAGCCGTACTTCGCCACGGTCGTCTTCTGCTCATCAGAGAGCAACTTGAAGCTGAGACCTTCCTTTGTGCAAAAAGTCTTGTGGCTCGATGCAGAGTCGACGCTAACGCCGAGGATCACGGCATTCTCGTTCTCATACTTCGGCAGGTCTTCCTGAAACTTGTGCGCCTCCATCGTGCAGCCGGACGTCATGTCCTTGGGATAGAAGTAGAGCACCACCCACTTGCCGCGGTACGCATCCAGGCTGACCGGCTTGCCTTCCTGCGACGGCAATGAGAACTGCGGTGCCGACTGGCCGACAGCGGGGATCGCATCATCCGCAGCACGCGCGCTCCGTAGAGCGAAGACGGAGACAAGCACAGCCAGGACGAGCACGGTCGAAAGGGTGATACGGGAAAAGGACATAGGTGGTTCCTCCAGGAACGCACGCCCATTATCTGTGCGGCTCTGCGACAATCGCAATCCCTGCGGCATTTGCAGCCGCCACCAACGCTGCGCGATCAAAAAGCAGTGTGCGTCCAGCCTCTATGCAAAGGCAGCTGGCGCCCGCTTCGTGCATGGCCTGCACGGTTGCTTCTCCAATCACAGGTACATCAAAGCGCATATCCTGCTTCGGCTTCGCAACCTTGACCACGGTCAGGCTGCGCTCAAGTGTCGACGCTTCGTCCTCGAGCGTGCGCATCAGCGCCCCAGCACGGGCGATCGTGGCATCCGTGCCTTCCATGGCTTCGACGGCGACGCAGGCGCGTCGCGCGATCACCACTGTCTGGCCGATATCGTAGCCCGCGATGGCACCCGCTACTTCGCGGCCATAGGCGATGTCTGCGAGTTCCGCTTCGTTAGGAGCGCGCTCTGTCAGGACGCCGGCTGTGGCCAGCAGCGGTTCGAGAAACGAAGTAGACGAGATCAGCTCGATGCCCTCATCGCCAAGCACCTTGGCAATCGCGCCGAGCAGCATGTCGGTGTTGCGCGTGCGCAGATTCAATAGCAGCTTCGCCAGGCGCCAGTCTGGCCGGATGCTCGAGAAGATCTGTTTGTGTTTCACCTGGCCGGCCATCACGGCCTGGCGCACGCCCGCGTTCTGGAATATCTCGATCAGACGAGACAGTTCGCCGAGCGACATCCAGTGCACCGTCATGCCAGAGTCAGCGCGAGCTCGCGCGTCGATCTCGGGATCGGTCTCTTCACGGATGGCCGCGACCACGACCACTCGACCGTGAGCACGCGCTGCGTCGAGCAGCAGGAAAGGGAAACGGCCGTTGCCGGCAATCAAACCCAGCGGGCTAGCGCCCTCCTGCGGGTCGGAGCTCATGTTGCTATTTCAGCACTCCGCGCTCGCTGCTCTCGATGAACTGCAGCAGGTAGCGAACATCATCTGACAGGCTGCCCTCGTCGCGAAGCGCCGCAATCGCCTGCGTGGTGTTGCGCTTCGACGCGAGCAATAGTCGGTACGCATGCTGCAGGTAGTGCAACTGCTCCTTGGTGAACCCGCGCCGCTCGAGCCCGATCTTGTTCAGGCCGTAAGCATGCGTCTCACGCTTGGCTGATGTCAGAGAGTACGGCAGCACATCCTGCGTGATGGTCGTGCCGCCGCCGATGTAGGCGTGACGGCCAATGCGGCAGAACTGATGCACGGGGCACAGCGCACCCACGCTGGCGTAGTCCTCCACCGTGACGTGGCCGGCCAGCGTCGCGCCGTTCGCGAGGATGCAGTGGTGTCCAATCGAAGAGTCGTGGCCGATGTGGGTGTATGCCATGATGAGGCAGTTTGCGCCGACACGCGTGATGCCACCGCCTCCTGCTGTTCCTCGGGAAATCGTGACGTACTCGCGGATGACGGTGTTCTCGCCGATGTCGCAGCGCGTCGGCTCGCCTGCGTACTTCAGGTCCTGCGGTGCGACGCCGATCGCGGCGAAGCTGTAGACTTTGCAGCCAGCGCCCACCCTGGTGACGCCATCGAGCACGACATGCGAAACCAGTTCGCAGCCCTCGCCGAGTTCGACGCCGGCGCTCACTGTGCAGTAAGGCCCGATCTTCGCGGACTGCGGGACCTTTGCGCCGTCTTCCACCAGTGCGGTGGGGTGAATGCTCACTCGGCGGCGGCCTCGGCCAGCACGACTGCTTCTGTAGCGGTCGCGTCAGCGCGCTTCGTGCCACGCGGCACCACCTGGCACTTGATCTCCGCCTCACAGACCAGCTTGCCGTCAACAAACGCGTTTCCGCGCATCGTTGCGCCGCGTCGGCTCCACTTCAGCACCTGCACCTCGATGCGGACCTGGTCGCCGGGCACGACTGGCGCACGGAAGCGCGCTTCGTCGATGCCGGTGAAGACCATAAGCTTCTGATCGCGATCCGGCACCTCGGTCAACAACAGTGCGCCGCCAGCCTGTGCCATCGCTTCCACCATCAGCACGCCTGGCAGGATTGGGTAGGTGGGGAAGTGGCCCTGAAAGAAAGGCTCATTGATGGTGACGTTTTTGATCGCCACGATGCGCTGCATGGGCACCAGCTCCAGCACGCGATCGATCAGCAGGAAAGGGTAGCGGTGCGGCAGGATCTCCATGATTTCGGTGATCCCCAGGCTCCCGGTGCTCGGTGTTTTCTCCGTCGCCATACGGGTGAGATTATATCCACCCCGCACCGTCTCTCGATGGAGGGCACGGCGCTTACTTCTTCAGCTTGCGGACCGCCGCATCTACATCGAACAGATCCGGCGCGAGCTGTCCGCCATACACTGCGTTGTAGACGAAGCGTTGGTTGCTCATGTCGCCGTTGTGGAAGCGGGTTACGGTAAAGGGCGTCTGGATGCCGTTCAGCCTGTGGTAGTCGTCGTACTCTTCCGCCTCTTCGTTCTTGTCTTTGTAGATGGGATCGCGCCACTCAAAGCTGCGCTGGACCGGCAGGTGAGACGACGCATCCAACTCCACCGTCACGTTGTCATTATTTGCCGACAGGATGGTGACCTTGTCGGCGAGATGGCGTTCCACCGTGCTCTGGCCGCCATACAGGAAGAGCGCGCCGGGCTGGTTCATCCACACACGCGCTATGGCTTCAATCGAGTGCGCACGGCGGCGCAAATAGTCAGCCATGTCGAGGGCGGGCAGCGGTCGCTTTCCTCGATAGGTGACCTCCCAGCCCTGATCCCCGACGAAAATCTCGTAGACCTGGCGCTTCTTCCCAAGTTCGATGCGCTCGCGCTCCACCGATCCGTTCACCGGTGGCTGGTGATAGTCCCAGAAGTCGGTGATCTCGCCGGTGGGCTTGCCCTGGAAGAAGCCGGAGGTGCGACCGATAATCTCGTAGCCCGGGGCATGCAGCCATGCATCGCCGCCGAGTGCCTGGATCATCTGCTCCAGCAGTTGACGCGCCTTCTGCTGGTCCGCATCCGGCGCAGGATTCTGTGCTGGGGCCTGCGCCGTCAACGGGGAAGTCATCAGAAGGAAGATCAGTCCCGCTATTCGCATCCTTATCCCACCAGTACCGCGCCGCCGTTGACGTTGAGCACTTCGCCGCTGATGAATCCTGCCCACGGCGTGCAAAGGAACAGGATCGGCGCGGCGATCTCATCCACATGCCCGACCCGACCGAGCGGAATCGTTCCGAAGACCTTGGCGCGGCTAGCATCCGTCGCCAGCGCCGGTGCAGACATGTCGGTTGCCACCCAACCCGGAGCGACGCAGTTGACATAGATGCCGCGGGGCGCAAGCTCACTCGACAGGCTTTTCGTCAACGAGATCAGCGCGCCCTTGCTCACCGCATAGTCTGCGTGGAAGGCCTCACCTCGCTGGGCCGCGGTAGAACTGACCAGCACAATGTGTCCGCGTGCTGCTTTCTTCGACGCCTCACTCCCACTACTCGTTTCGGCCTGCCGGTCGAATGCCGCGACTGTCTCCTGCACCAGTCCGAAGACACTCTCGAGGTTCACATCGAGCGTGCGCCGCCATTGCGCCTCGTTCATGGTCGCGATCGGCGCATCGTTGGGAGGCCACACACCGTGGTTCACCACCAGGCAATCGATGCGGCTGAAGGTGGCGACGGTCTGCCGCACCAGTTCGCGTCCCGCTGCCGCGGAGTCGAGTTCTTGCTGAAAGCCGCGACAGACCGCGTCTCCACCGCACGCGGCACTCAACTCAGTCGCCTTCGCGCCAGCCTCCCGATAGTTAAAGGCAACGCGCGCGCCTGCCTGGCGGAACAGCCGGACGGTCGCCGCCCCGATTCCGCGCGCACCACCTGTGATCAGCGCCACCTTGCCGGGAATCGCGAGCGGCACCTGGGCTTCGTGTGTCTGCTGCATGCCTCTGACGCTAACGAAGCCGCCAGCCTTGCGCAACTCGACCGATTCAGCGGGCGCGGCCGGCCACACTGCGTTTGCGTTGGGTGATTAACTTGCGGCGTTCGTCTGGCGGCATTGCCAGCAGTTCACGCGTGCGCCGCGGCATCTTCGCCTCGGTGATATCCCTGGCGATGCGCAGCCGGTCTTCGAGCTCTGCATTGCGCAGCGCGCTCCAGCGTTCGAGCGCGACCCAGTGCAAGCGTCCGAAGTAGGGCGCCCGAACGATGCCTGGCAGCTCGAGCAGCTCTGCCGCGCCCTCTGGCCCCGCGGCAAACGACAGCACGCCGCGGCCATCGGCATCCAGGTTCATCAGCGCGAACATCTTGCCGCCGATCGCCTTATCACCTACCCAGAACACCAGATTGTTGCCCCACTGCAGCGTCTCTTCTACCAGCGGCAGCGTCAGCAGGAACTCGCGGGCGGTTTCGTTGTCCACGCCCGGAGTATGAGTGACGCCGCGTGATTCCTTCGAGCGTGTGCGCAGATGAAATTAGCTTGACCCTGACGTTGCGTCAGCCTGCACTCTGTCTTCGAAGGGGGGAGAGATGGAGCCGACCTACCGCACCAAGGAGTTCGCTGCGCTGGCGGGCCTTACCGTACGGACGCTGCACCACTACGATCGCCTCGGGGTGCTCCAGCCGGAGCGCACTGCAGTGGGGTACCGCGTCTACAGCACATCGCACCTTGCCCGGCTCGAGCAGATTCTGGCGCTCCGCTTTGTCGGCATTCCGCTGCGCGAGATCGCAGCCGTGCTTGCGGCGGAACATCGTGACCTGGCCGAGGTGCTCGCCGCGCAGCAGCAGTTGTTGCGTGCACGCCGCCAGCAGATCGATCGCGCACTGACCGCCATCGCCAATGCTGAATCGGCGCTGCGGTCCGGACACTCCAGCCTCGAACTCTTCGCACAAATTCTCAAGGAGGTTCACGTGGACGAACAAGGAACGCAGCATGCTGAGTTTCTCGACCGGTACTACAGTGAAGACGCACAGGCGACTCTCGCCGACAAGCGCAAGAGCTTCAGCGCGGCCGACCAGGAGGCGATCACTGCGGAGTGGCAGGCGCTCTTTGCCGATGTGCGAGCCGCGTTCGATCGCGATCCGGCCTCGTCGCAAGCGCAGGGTCTGCTCGCCCGATGGGATGAGCTTGTCGGACGCTTTACCGGGGGGAATGCCGGTATCGCGACTGGGCTCAAGAAAGCCTGGTCGACCGCGAGCACTGGCCCACCGGGATGAAGCAGCAGGCGCAGCCATTCAGCGATCCCGCGGTGTGGGCCTACATGGCGCGTGTTCGTAGTGCGCGGCCGGCCTGACGTCAGGCCTTGCGTAGTCGAATGGCGCCCCTCGCCCGCGACGGATCGACCACGCGGCCGCCCTGCGTGATCACGATGCGGCCCTCGGCAACGAGGCGCCGGGCTGCAGCGCGCGCCGGCTCCATAAGCGGTCGCCATGCGACTTCGTCATCACTGGCGGCGACCGCGCGCGCTGCTTCGGAGGGGCAGATCGTCTTGCCCGCTCCCCGCTGCTCGAGCAGCCGAAGGATCGTCTGTTCGAGCATGCGGTCCTGTGCGCCCGGCTTGTGCGCGCGGCATGCGTCGGAGCAGTAGCGCACGGACTCCCAGTCGCGCTCCCACTTTTTGCGCCACGTGATGATCCGTCCGCAGCTCGCGCATGGCTTGCTGGGCAGTTCTGCGCTCAAGCGAGCCGCTCCACGGCAGCGATGCAGCGATCGATCTCGTCTTCGGTGTTGTAGTAGTGCACGGAGGCGCGCACCACGGCATCGAGCCCGCGCGCCTGCATGTCCAGCAGGGCTCCGGCGCGATCGTTCAGGCGCACGATGATGCGCTCCTTTGCCAGCCGACGAACCACATCAGCGACGGAGAAGAGCTCATGCGTGAAGGTCACGATGCCAGACTCGGGCGCGCCCTCGCGCCATCCTGGATCGCGAACGGTTACACCGCGTACACCCGCCAACCCGGCGCGCAGGCGTGCGGCCAGCGTGCTCACTCGCGATTGAATGCCGTCGAGTCCGAGCGCCAGCGCGTACCGCACGGCCACGCCAAGCCCCAGGCGCGTCGCCACCGACGACTCCCACGCTTCAAAACGACGCGCGTCTTCCCGCACGGAGAAGGTGTCCGGGCCAGTCCAGGTCGCGGCATGCAGGTCAAGCAACGGCGGATCGAGCCGCTCCATCAGGCTCTGCCGCACATACAAAAATCCTGTGCCGCGCGGCCCCCGCAGATACTTGCGCCCGGTGGCAGAGAGCAGATCACACTGCAGCTCCTCGACATCGAGCGGGATCTGCCCCGCGCTCTGGCACGCATCCAGCAGGAACGGCACTCCGCGCTGCCGCGCCAGCCGGCCCACCTCGGCCGCAGGCTGCACGCGACCGCTGTTGGTCGGCACATGCGTCAACGCGATCAGCGCAACCTGCCGCTCTGTGCGCAGCGCCGACGCGAGCGCGTCCAAATCGATGCCGCCCGTTGCGTCCACAGGCACCACCACGACGCGCACTCCGAACCGGCGTGCCACCTGCAGAAAGGCGATGTAGTTGCTGGCGTACTCATTCGGCGCGGTCAGGATCACATCGCCTGCCCGCCAGGGCAGCGCATAGAACGCCATGTCCCATCCGCGGGTTGCGGACTCGACCAGCGCAATCTCTTCTGCCTGCGCATGCAGCAGGGTGGCGATGGATTGGTACACCTGCTGGTGTTCCGCAACGACTTCGTCGTTTGCTTCGTAGCCGCCAATCTGTTCTTCCCGCCGCAGGTGTGCAGTCACGCGGTCCACCACAGGCCGTGGCTGGAGACTGGCACCTGCGTTGTTGAGAAATACCTTGTTGGCGCACCCAGCCGTGTCGGCGCGCATCTGTTCGATGGGGAATGTGTCCACCGCACTCAGCATGTGCCCAGCATAGAGGGTGAGCCACGACAGTCGCGCCACCTATACTGTCGAGAAGCATGCCCGACGCGCCGACCTCATCCGCTCCTCAGACTTCTGCCCTGCACGCCTTTCCTCCAGTTGACGAGCAGCTCGATCTGCTCCAGAAGGGCGCAGCCGAGATCATCCGTGTCTCCGATCTACGCGAGCGCCTTGAGCAGTCGCGCCGCACGGGACGTCCGCTGCGCGTCAAGGCTGGGTTCGATCCCACGGCGCCCGATCTTCATCTCGGCCATACCGTGCTCATGCGCAAGCTGAAGCACTTTCAGGATCTCGGGCACCAGGTGATCTTCCTCATCGGCGACTTCACGTCGTTGATCGGGGACCCCACGGGGCGCTCTGTCACCCGCAAGCCGCTCACGCGCGAACAGATCGAAGTCAACGCGCAGACGTACACCGAGCAGGTCTTCCGCATCCTCGACCGCAGCCGGACTGAGGTACGGTTCAACTCGGAGTGGCTAAACACGCTCGGCTTCGAGGGGTTCATCCGCCTCGCTGCCCATTTCACCGTGTCGCAAATGCTGGAACGCGATGAGTTTCACAAGCGCTTCCACGAAGAGAAGCCGATCTCTGTCCACGAACTGCTCTACCCGCTCGCGCAGAGTTACGATTCCGTTGCCCTCCACGCCGACGTTGAGTTGGGTGGCACCGATCAGAAGTTCAACCTGCTGATGGGGCGCGAACTGCAGCGGCAGTATGACCAGCCACCGCAGATTGTGCTGATGACGCCGATTCTCGAGGGACTGGATGGCGTGCAGAAGATGTCGAAGTCGCTCGGCAATGCGATCGGCATCCACGAGCCAGCCGGCGAAATGTACGGCAAGCTGATGTCCATCTCTGATGAACTGATGTGGAGCTACTGGACGCTGCTCACCGACATGCGGCAGAGCGAGATCGACACGCTTCGGGCGGCGGTCGCAACTGGTAGCGAGCACCCGATGGAGGTCAAGAAGCGGCTGGCGCGGACCATCGTGAGCGGCTTCCATTCGCCCGAAGCTGGGGAGCGGGCAGCAGAAAACTGGGCACGTCAGTTCCAGCGCGATGAAGCGCCTGAGGATCTTGAAGAGCTCCCTGTTCCTGCGGCAGACCTTGGCTGGACGAGGGAGAACGGGGCGGTGCGGCTCGACAAGCTGCTGGTCCGCCTGGGGCTGGCCGAGTCAGCGAGCGATGCATCGCGCAAGGTGAAGCAGGGCGCGGTGCGCCTGGACGGAGAGCCTGCACAGGGCACCCACGCGAAGGTCGCTGTGCCGGGGCGCGTCATAGTACGCGCGGGACGCCGCGCGAAGGCGGCCATGCTCAGCTAGGAATGTCTTCGAAGGTGGAGGGCAACGCGGAACAGAGCGGCCGGTGGCCAGCATTCTTAGGCGTTGTAGGAGCCGGAGTAGAGCTCAGTCAGCTTGTGGATGAGGTCGCCGTAGCCAGAGGCCTCGAGCTGCACCTCGGTACCGGTGTGAAGCTGGACAAAAGCGAGCTGCCGCTTGTAATCCATCGCAATCGAGGCAATCTGCTCCAAAGGAATTGCCCGGGACCGCTCCAATGCCTGCGCCAACTCTACGGCTTTCATGTGCGGGTCCCCCAGAAAAATGGTTCAGTAAATGAAGCGGCGGCGGTGCGGTGACGCCCTGGTTCTGAGTCCCTCCCCCGAAAGACCCGGCACCAGTGCGATCACCGCACCACCGCATGCACTCAACATACCTCGAACTAAGCCCGTGAAAACATCGGAGCGGTAACTCTTACCCAACTACTGAGTAACGCAGGGTAACTTGCCGCTTTGCTGCGTCAGCAGGACTGGTAACGTTTTTACCAACACCTGCCGCATGCTCCGGCCGCGTTTTGAATGGCCCGCGGCCAGTTCTCGACCCTTTCATGGATGCGCAAAAATCTCCTCCAGCTGCCAGGTACACGAAGCAGTTCAGGGTGCAGAAAGCAGCCGGGCCAGACTGTGTCCGGAATGTCCCGATGGGATAGCCAGACACCATGCCTGACTTCGCCAGCCGATGAAAACAAAAATCGGGAGCGGGCTGCTACCAAAAGCCATACCGGCGCGTCTCCTACATGCGGGGATTCGTCTACCCTTGTGGGGACACTCCCCACCGAGGTGTGAGCACGATGGGAACCGACGCACTCCGTGTCCAGCCCGGGCAGCTAAGCCCGGCGCTTCCGGCCAACCGCACCAGCCAGACCTGGCCCGGACGCCGTGACCTCCAGACCCGCACGGCTGGACGCATGTCGCCCGAGGACCGGGCCTCTGAAACAGAACTGATCCGCCAGGCTCAGAAAGGCTCGCGGCCGGCGTTTGACGCCCTGGTGCGCCAGTACGATCAGGCCGTGCTGCGCCTTGCGCTGCACCTGCTCGGCTCCGAAAGCGACGCCCAGGACATCGCGCAGGAGGCCTTCTTGAAGGCCTACCGCTACCTGAACAACTTCCGGTTCGAGTGCTCCTTCTATACCTGGATCTACCGCATCGTCACGAATCTCTGCCTGGACCTGATGCGCCGCCGCAAGACGCGTCGTGAAGACTCGGCGGTGGTGACGGATCAATCGGGGGAAGAGCTCGACCTGTTGTCGATGGTCTCCGACGAGCGCGCCTCGGCCAACCCGGGCCGCGAGCTGGAACGCAAGGAGCTCGGCGCACGGATCCAGGCAGCGCTCGAGAAGCTGACCCCGCGCGAGCGCATGGTCTTCGAACTGAAGCACTACCAGGGCCTGCGCCTGCGTACCATCGGCGAGATGCTGAACACCACCGAGGAGACAGCCAAGAACACGCTGTTCCGCGCAACTAAGAAGCTGCGCGCCAGCCTGGCGGTGGTCCGGTGATCTGGGCAAGCCAGGGCAGCGCCTTGAGCTGCGACACCGCGCAGGAGCAGATCACGCTTCTGCTCTACGGCGAACTCAGTGATGAGGCGTGCCACCGGCTGGAGCAGCACCTCGCGGGCTGCTCTGTCTGCCGCGACGAACTCGAAGTGAGCCGTGCGCTCTCGAGTGCGATGGCGATTCTGCCCGTTCGCGAGCCCTCCCCCAACCTGCTCGCGCAGACGCGGATGAAGATCGACGATGCGCTCGAGCAAGTGCCGCAGGACTCCTGGTTTGCGCAGCTCCGGCGCTCCTGGCTCACCGACCTTCGCCTGCTGGGCACCGCTCCGTTAGCAGCAGCGGCCATGCTCTGCGTGGGTGCCGGCCTGGGTTACACCGGCTTCCGGCTGGCCGCGCCGGCGGGCGCCAATCCCGCGCTCGTCGACCAGGGCCGGGCGCCGATTGCTGCCGTGACCGGCGTGTCGCAGGACGCTAACGGCATGGTGCGCGTTGAATACAGCCGCCTGACGCCGGCGGCCGCAGTGGGACGGGCCGATGATCCTTCCATCCGCAGCCTGCTCCTGGCCGGAACGCGCGCTCCGCTGAATCCCGCGGTCCAGACAGCGGCGCTGGGGCTGCTGGCGCATGCCTGCAGTGCCGGCGATGGCTGCGGCTCCGATGATGGGCTTCGCGAGGCGCTGATGGTGGCGCTCCGCTACGACCCGGATACACACGTGCGGACGCAGGCACTGGCCGGTCTTGCGCCCTACCTTGCGGACGACATGCACGTTCGGGACGCGGTGCTCGAAGCCGTGCTCGATGACAACGATCCCCAGGTGCGGGCCAGCGCCATCCGCATGCTCGCGCCGGTCAGCGCCGACTCGAGCGTGCAGCAGGTGCTTCAGACAGTCGCAGCGCACGATGGCAATGCGCTGCTGCGCACCGTCTCCCGCACCATGCTTGAGCAGATGCCGCCCGTTCAGTGAGCTGCGCATTCGCCGCATCCGGATCCTGGGATTCCGAACAAATATCGTGATTGCTTTCATTGGTCAGGCATAACCTTCCCTGTTCTTCTTCGTCTCATGGATAGCCATGCAGCATGGCGCCCCTGAGACGCAGAAGGCAGCAAAAGTACGCTGTTCATCGACCACCAGTGCACACAAGGTGGAAGCGCCCGGAGACGAATAGCGGAAACCTCGCGACGACTCATCCGGCAGGGAGCACATGCTCTATACTCTTGCCGCCAGTCAGGAGCACTGCTTCCATGCACCACCGTCTTTCCATCACCGGTCGCGTCATCCTGTCGAGTGCAGGGCTGGCGCTGCTCATTCCCTGCGCGATCCACGCTGCCCCCCCACCGCCTGAGCTCGCACCGCAGGGCTACGCTGGCTTTGCCGTTCTCAATACGCATGGACTGCTCGCGGCGACACAGCAGGGCTACCTCGGCGTGAATGTGCGGGACGTCGATCTGGAGCACGCGTCGAAGGAGAAGCTGCCGGCCCCCGTGGGCGCCGAGGTGGTCTCGCTCGACCACGACGCGCCTGCTGCCAAGGCCGGTGTTCATACCGGCGACATCATTCAGAGTCTGAACGGGCAGATCATCGCCGATGCGGCCACGCTCACGCGCCTGCTTCGCGACATGCCTGTGGGTAAGTTGATCGAGCTACAGATTATTCACGCAGGCAAGGTGGCGATGGTCCATCTGCAGCTCGCAGACCGCAGTTCACTGGTGCAGCATGCGTGGTCGCATCATTTCCGGGTGCCGCTGCCGGAGAGCGCGCCCATGGTCCAGGGCTTTGCCGCACAACACAGCTTCCCGAGTGGCGGCGGTTCGGCGACCACTGACAGCCCGGATGCTGAGGCCTATGTCGGCGCGCAGGTCGAGCCGCTGACCCGTCAGCTGGCGAAGTTCTTTGGCTCGCATGCCGGCAATGGGCTGCTGGTGCGCAGCGTGGAGGACAAGAGCCCCGCGTTTGCCGCAGGGCTCGAAGCAGGTGACGTGATCCTGAGCGCCAATGGTCAGGCAGTGGAGACCACAGCCGAGTGGCTGCAGGTACTGCGCAGCAACGCCGGCCATCCTGTTCCGGTCACTGTCTTACGCAACCGGAAGGTGCTGTCGCTTGCCATCACGGTAGACAACCGCATCACGCAGTCGGAGTTGGTCGTGCCCGAGCAGGTGAACCGCCTTCGCTTCGGGCTTTAGCCGCCAGGGGGCGCTAGGGCACCCTCACAGTGAACGAGCGCCGTACCAGTGAGTTATCCCAGCCTGCTGCGTAGACGTCCATGCGATGCGTGCCCGTGCTCAGGCTCAGGCTGCGGTTCATGAACGCGTACTTCGAGAAGCTGTCCCACTGCTCGCTGCGCTTCGTGCCGTCGACCCAAACCTCAACCTTGCGCATCTCCGTCTGACCCGCCGCACCGATAGTGAACTGAGCCGGTGAGCCCGTCGACGACGGCGGAGAACACACGCGGATACCGACGAAGGCATCCGGCGGTGCGCAGCTCGGGGAGCTTGACGCGGTGGTGTTCAACAGTGTCCCGATCTGCTGATCTTCGAGCGCACTGCACGGCGCCTTGATGCAGCTCAGGAACGAGATATCGGCCCGGCTGTCCGGATTCGCGCGAATGGCACTCACATCGTCGATGTAGGACGGCGCTGTTGCGACCGTCTGCTGCGGGTTGTAACTGCTGTCCCTGTTTCGGGTCAGCACTCCGATGTACGCCGAACCGGTCTGGCTGTTGTTGTTGCAATCTGCTTCGCCGACCACAAGATCATTCAGCCGATCGCCGTTCATGTCGGCCGCCACCACACCGAACCCGTTGCAGTGCGCTAGCGGAATGATGGTGCGGCTGCCGAAGCTGCGATCCGAATCGCCGTAGAAGACGCGCAGCGCCTTGGCACTGGGGTAATACTGCGAGCCGACGATGTCCATCTTGGCGTCATTGTTCACGTCGACTGCATAGAAGAGCGAGTGGCCGCCCGTCGTCTGGAGCAGGCGGCTCGTCGGGAAGTGTCCGGTCCCGTCCCCGTAAAGCACCTGGACGGCGTTGTAGTTGCTCAGATCGCCGACTGCGACATCCGCGCGGCCATCGCCATCGAAGTCGCCGAGCAGCAGGTAGCCACCCACCGAGGTGCCCCGCGAGGGACCCGCGACGAAGCTGCCGCTGCCCGTCCCAAATAGCACTTTCACGTAGAGGCCGCCCTGGAAGGCGATGTCCATGTGCCCATCGTGGTTGAAGTCGCCCGCGACTGCGGTGTACGCGTCCCCGAGTCCGGACTGCGAGAAGACTGCGCCCTGATGGAGGTCGCCGTGCCCGTCGTTCAGGAACACGTGAACTGCGTTATCGGTGCCGAACACAGCAAGGTCCGCCGTGCTGTCGTTGTTGAAGTCGGCGATGGCAATCGGGCCGGCATCGGCTCCGCCCGGGATCGCGTACGAGACCGGCGCGCCATACGTGCCGTCGCAGTGCGAAAACTCGACCGCGAAGTTGCCGTTGCCCTGCGTGAGGACCAGATCCTCGCAGCCATCCTGGTTCAGATCGGCGTGAAGCGTAGAGGCCTGTCCGGGCGAGAGGCGCTCCAAAACACCTACTGTAGTGGCGGCGAGAGCGGCTTGAAGAGAGCCGGCCAGGAAAAGCGTGAGAGCGAGACGAACACCGGCGTATGCCACAGAGACCTCAGCAGAAAGGTGAACAGATCAAGCGTGTACAGATCTCCGGACGCCGACGCGACCGGGGAACTGCCTATGTGTGCCTATGTATGAGGCAAATTAGGAATAAGTGTTTGCTCAGTAACAACGAAATATTCGCGGCATCCCACGCGATGGCATCCGCGACCGGCGAGGCCTCACAGGGCTGCCCCGTATAATGAGCAGAACCGGCATGCCCATCTCCGCCCATAGATCCAGCCTGCGTTTCAAGCGCATCGCAGCCGCCCGCAAGGCGCGCGAACTCGCGCTCGTGGGCCATGCACTGGCTTCCACGCACCACGTCGTCATGGCCCAGATCGTGCCGATGCGCTTCTGCAATCTCTCGTGCGCCTACTGCAATGAGTACGACAAGGTCTCCGAGCCTGTGCCGCTCGACGAGATGCTGCGCCGCATCGACCACCTGGCCAGCTTGGGGACCAGCATCATCACGATCTCCGGCGGTGAGCCGCTGACCCACCCCGATCTGGACCAGATCATTGCCCGCATCCGTCACCACGGCCGGGTCGCCGGCATGATCACCAACGGCTACTTCCTGATGCCGGACCGCATCGAGCGGCTGAACCGCGCCGGGCTCGATCACATGCAGATCTCGATCGATAACGTCCAGCCGGATGAGATCTCGAAGAAGAGCCTGAAGGTCCTCGACAAAAAGCTGCAGTTCCTGGCCGAGCACGCAGATTTCCACATCAACATCAACTCCGTTGTCGGCGGCGGGATCAAGAACCCGCAGGATGCACTCACGATCGGGCACCGCGCGCTTGAGCTCGGCTTCACCTCCACCATCGGCATCATCCACGACGGCAGCGGCCAACTGAAGCCGCTCGGCGGGGAAGAGCGCCGCGTGTATTACGAGATGAAGCAGCTCGACAAGAAGAACTACTCGCGTTTCAACCACTTCCAGGAAGCCATCGCCAACGGCGAGCCCAATGATTGGCGTTGCCGTGCCGGCTCGCGCTACCTGTATATCTGCGAAAACGGCCTGGTGCACTACTGCTCGCAGCAACGTGGCTTTCCGGGCACGCCGCTCGCCGAGTACACGCACGCCGATCTCGACCGCGAGTTCCTGACTGAAAAGACCTGCGCGCCCAACTGCACCATCTCCTGTGTGCACCAGATCTCGTACATCGACCACTGGCGCGCTCCGCAGACCCGCATCACCACGCCGCACGGCGCCCACACGGACCACACCTCGGACCTGGTCAACATCGAGCACTAGCGCGAACGCATTGCCTCAAGGGCGCCTCTCGCGCTAGGGTGGCCCGTGCGTCAGTTCCACTCCGCCATGAGGTCCGTGTTGCGCCTGAAACTCTCTCCCTTCCTCGCCTGTCTCATTCTCGTGCTGCCTGCCATCGCCAGTGCTCAGCCCGCGCTCTCCGTTCATTGGGAGGAGCTCACTGGCGCGGACTTCATCGCCGCGATCAAGCAGGCGCAGGGCGTTTGCGTGTTGCCCTTCGGCATCATCGAGAAGCATGGGCCTCACCTGCCGCTCGGCACGGACCTGATCAATGCCCGCTACCTCAGCGAAAAGGCTGCCCAGCAGGAGTACGCGGTTGTCTTTCCGCCCTACTACTTCGGCCAGATCGCCGAAGCGCGCCACGAGCCCGGAACCGTCGCGTATCCCGCTGCCATGCAGATGAGCCTGCTGCAGCAAACTACCGACGAGATGGGACGCAACGGCTGCACCAAGATCCTGATCGTGAATGGTCACGGCGGCAATGAAAACCTGCTGCCTTACTTCGCGCAGACACAGCTCGACTCTCCGCACGACTACGTCGTCTACATCGACTGGCCGCAGCCTCCGCATGATCCGCAGCGGCCCTACAAGCCGGGCCCGACGGACTACCACGCGGGTGAAGCCGAGACTTCGCACACCATGATCACCGCCCCAACGCTCGTGCATCCCGAGCGCGCGGGCCAAGAGTCCGGTGCCGACCACAAGCGGCTCCAACTACCCGAAGGCGTGTACACCGGCATCTGGTGGTACGCCAGCTATCCGGATCACTACTCGGGTGACGGCTCGCTGGCCTCCCGCGAACTTGGCGAATACGACCTGAAGGCAGAGACCGCTGCCACAGCCGCGGTGATTCGCGCCGTTAAGGCCGATGCGGTGAGCGCAGGACTGCAGCAGAAGTTCTACGAGGATGCGAAGCACCCGTTGCGCACGCCGCAGTAGCGCTCCACAGCCCGTTGCTCCACTACACTCAGGCTATGACGGAAGCAGCAGCAGCAGGCATCGTCGCGTACTGCGACGGCGGATCACGCGGCAACCCGGGCCCGAGTGGATACGGCGTCTCTATAGAGGACGAAAACGGCCGGGCAGTCGCCGAACTGAGCGAATTCCTCGGTGTGAAGACCAACAACTTCGCTGAGTATTCCGGCCTCCTCGCTGCGCTTGAATACGCGGTCACCCGCGGTCAGAAGCGGCTACGGGTGGTGGCCGACTCCGAGCTGATGGTCAAGCAGATGAAGGGGCAGTACCGTGTCAACAGCCCGGACCTGCGGCCCCTCTGGGAAGAAGCGAAGCGGCGCGTCGCGAAGCTCGAGCGATTTGAGATTCAGCACGTGCTGCGCAACAAGAACAAGCGCGCGGATGCACTTGCCAACCAGGCTATGGATCGCGGTAGCGGCCGCATGGTGCGCGAACTGGGCAGGACAGAGGAGAGCACCCCGGAATCGGCGGCATCGAAGGGCACTGCTGGGGTGGCTCCCGTGCATGGATCGCTGTTCGAGATGCCCGGAAGGGCAGCGCGCATGGCCGATGGCTCGGAGGCAGCGGCGGCGAAGCCCACCAGCCCGCTCCGCGGGGATCCCAGTGGTGCAACTGCGGCCAGTGGCAAAGCGCGGCAGACGGACTATGCCGCAGCAAAGCCGGCAACCGGCCCTGCTGCGCGCGCTAACCCTCCCGGCGGCCCTCGCACACTCAAGGGATTCGTGAAGAACGGCGTCGTGCACCTGCTCGAAGGTGAGTTGCCGGAGAACTGCTTCGTCCGCGTCACCGTCGAGTAGCCGTCGCCTACTGCTGGCGCAGGATCTCCACCGGCTGCAGCCGTGACGCGCGATGTGCTGGAATCCAGCTCGCCACCGCTGCGACAATCAAGAGCACCGCAGCGGTTGCGCCGAACACGAGTGGATCGCTGGACCGGGTTTGGAAGAGCAGCCCCTCAATGCGTGAGCCCATCCAGGCTGCCATAGCTCCCGCAGAGACTGTGCCGACCACCAGTCCCGCCAAGGTCAGTTCGAACCCGCGACGCAGCACCAGCCGACGCACATCGGCAGGCTGCGCGCCCAAGGCGAGCCGCACGCCGAACTCGGCGCGGCGCTGCGCGACAACGTAGCTGAGCAGGCCGTAAATGCCGACCGCCGCCAGCAACACGGCGACGCATGAGAAACCGGTCATGAGCGCTGCCTGAAATCGCTGATCGCCGCTTGTGCGCTCGATCGCCGCATTCATCGTCCGAACTCGGTAGAGCGGCGTGCCGGGTGCAAGTTGATTGACCAGCTGCCTCGCCGTGCCGACGAACTGTTGCGGATCGCCCTCCGTCCGCACGGCAACCGTGAAGGGGCCAATGGGAACCTGGTTGTAGGGCAGGAAGTACTCCGGCTGAATCTCCTCGCCCCGGCTTAGGCGACGCGTGTTGCTGATGACACCGATGATCCGTCGGTGCGGGTGAGGAGCGCCGTCAGGCGAGGCGCTATTGCCCAGTCCGCTGACCAACATACGGCCCAATGGATCGGCGTCCGGAAAGAACTTTCGCGCGAAGGCCTCATTGATGACGGTCACTTCGCTCTCACTCGTGAACTGGTCTTCATCCGGGGTGAACCAGCGGCCACGCTCGATCGGAATCTCGAGCGTGCGTAGATAGTTGGCACTGGCCAGCGTCAGCCGCGCGGACGGTCCTTCGCCTGGTGGCGTTGGCCTGCCATCGATCGCGAAGGCAATGGACATGTTGCCTCCGCTGAAGGGCATGCCGAACGAGCCGCCCACTGATTTCACGCCCGGGATCGCCTGAAGGCGACCGAGCAGCGTCTGGTGAAACTGCACACCTGCAGGTGGCGCCATGTTGGGCGGAAGAAAGACCCGGAAGGTGAGCAGGTGATCACTGCGGAAGCCGAGGTCGGAGTGGTTGAGGCGGTCGAAGGAACGGATCAGCAGCCCGGCGCCGACGAGCAACAGCAGGCTGAGCGCAACCTCGCCAATCACAAGACTCGCGTGAAGGCGTTGCTGGCGGGGGCCCACGGTGTTGCGGCGCAGGCCGCCCTCCAGCACCGAGGCGGGGCTCGCGTTCGCGGCTCGCCACGCCGGCACGGCACCGAACAACAGCGTGGTGACAATGGCCAGAGCAAATGTGAAGAGCAGCACATTGCCACTGATCGAGGCATGCGTGATGCGCGGCAGATCGGGCAGTGACTGAAGCGAGAGATGCAGGGCCAATGCTGCGAGAACGGCTCCGGCTGCACTCCCGACGAGTGCAAGCAGAGAGAACTCGACGAGCAGCTGCCGCATCACGCGCCAGCGGTTTGCGCCCAGGGCCGTCCGCAGCGCCATCTCACCGGCCCGCGCGCTGGTGCGGGCCAGCAGCATGCCGGCCACATTTGCGCACGCGATCAGCAGAAGGCAGCACACTGCCGCGAAGAGCAGACGCAACTGCCGGGCATTGCCCACCCATGCGTCCAACCCACGCTGGACACGGATGCCAGTTGTCAGCTTGTCAGCTACATACCGGCGCGCAAGCCCCTTTTGGATCGCGTTCATCTCCGCCGTAGCCTGCTGCTGCGTTGCTCCGGGGCGAAGTCTGCCAACGACGGTTTCCAGATCATTCCAGCCGCGTTGCTGCACGACCGAGTTGGGGCCGTCATCCGCATAGCCGAAGGTGACCCAGAAGGGCGCCTCCGTGTAGTGCAAAGGAAAGGCCAGCCCCTGCGGCATCACGCCGATGATGGTCCAGCCTTCTCTGTTGATGCGCAGCTGCTTTCCCAGAACGTCGCGCGACCCCGCGAAGTCGCGCTGCCAGAGCTGATAACTCAGCAGTACGTTGTGATTGCCTTTTGCCTCGTCTGCCTCGGTGAAGTCGCGCCCGAGGATGGGTTCAACCTGGAGGGTGCGGAACGCGTTTCCGGAGACCACACCACCGTCAACCTGCTCTGCTGATCCATCGCGCCGTGTAAGCGAGAACTTGTCGTCACCAAAGGTCGCAATCGAAGCGAAGGTGTGGCTCTGCCTGCGCCAGTCGAACACATTCTGGTAGGAGGCCGTGTTCGGCACCAGAGCTGGTGAATGGCTGTTCTCCTGCACCAGGCAGGTTATGGCCATGAGCTGTTCGCTGCGCGGAAAGGGCAGAGGCGCCAGCAGCACCGCGTGTACCAGGCTGAAGATGCCGGTTGTGGCGCCGATACCAAGCGCGAGCGTCAGGATGACGCTCATCGAGAACGCGGGCGTCTTGCGCAACTGGCGCAGCGCAAAGCGAAGGTCGGATGTGACGGCCACGGCTGCACCTCGAAATCAAAGAGTTCGGGGGAGTCAAAAGCACGCAGTCGGCCATCGCGCGAGCAGCAAAGTGCCTGCAAATGTGCGGCCGGCAGCCTCTACAAGTGTTCAGGGGCACTCACCGGTGTCCGAAGGTGGACAGCCGCCTCTTCAGCCCTTGGCCAGTTCGGCTTTCACGATCTCACTGACCAGCTTGCCGTCGGCGCGCTGGTCAAGAGCGGCGATCTTTGCCTGCACATCCTTGATGACCAGGCCCATCTCTTTCGGCGTGGGCCGCTTGCCCGCAGAGGCCATCTCGGCAATCGTCGTCTCGACCAGGGTGCGGACACTCGCCTCGCTCGCCTGCTGCGGCATGTAGGCTTCGATGACCACGATCTCCGCAGCCTCTTTTTCCGCAAGTTCCGGGCGATTGCCGCGCGTGAACTGCTCGATCGACTCCTTGCGCTGTTTGATCAGCGTAGTCAGCGTCTGCAGGACCTCGGCATCGGTCAGCGGCTCGCGCTTTTCAATCTCGCGATTCTTGATCGCCGTCTTGACCATGCGCAGCACTTCGAGCCGCAGCTGCTCGCGCTGCTTCATCGCGGTGATCGTGTCCTGCTGGATGCGCTCCTGGAGGGTCATCTCTTGCTCGTCTCCTCGCGTTCGCTGCTTCTGGAAGACGCAGGCGAAGGCCAACCACACAGTATAGAGAGCCGGCGTCGCGACGCCCTCCCATAGAATGAGACAACAATGATCCGCAAGACTCGCCTGTTCACACCCGGACCGACGCCTCTGCTGCCTGCCGCGCAATTCGCGATGGCCGCGGCCGACATGCACCACCGCACACCTGAGTTCCGCGCCCTCTACCAGAAGGTGCTGGAGCAAATGCGCGCCTTTATCGGCACAAAGAACGATGTGCTGCTGATGGCCTGTTCGGGCACGGGCGCCATGGAGGCCTCCGTCGCGAACATCACCTCGCCAGGCGATCGTGTGCTGGTTCTGGCCGCAGGCAAATTTGGCGAGCGCTGGACGGCGTTGGCGAAGGCCTACAACTGCGATGTCGACCTGGTGAGTGTGCCCTATGGGCAGACCTTCACGCTCGACCAGGTGAAGGCAGCGCTGCGCGTGGAGACGCGCGCGGTGTACATGCAGGGCACCGAAACTTCGACCGGCACGCGGCATGATGTGCAGGGTGTGGCGCAGCTGCTGAAGGATGTGAAGAGCGACGCGGTGCTCGTCGTCGATGGCATCACCGGCCTCGGTACGACGCACTTCGACCCGGATGGCTGGGGCGTAGACATCCTGATCGGCGGATCGCAAAAGGCGGTCATGATTCCGCCAGGTCTGGCCTACTGCTCGGTGAGCGAGAAGGCGTGGGACCTGATGGGCAACGCGCTGAACCCGCGCTACTACTTCGACCTCCGCAAGGAGCGCAAGAGCGCGGCCAAGGGCGAGTCGTCCTACACGCCCGCCACGTCCCTCATCGCGGCGCTGGGTGCCGCATTCGACTACATTGCAGCGCAGGGGAATGGCGACCTGGCGGCCGGCCGCGTGGAGCTGGTCGACAATGCAGAGACGATTGCCGCGATGACCCGCAGTGCCATGCAGGCGCTGGGGCTGAAGCTGTTCTCCTCGTCTCCAGCTGCGGCCGTCACGGCCGTGCTCCCGCCCGAGGGCATCGACTCCGGCGTGGTTGTGAAAGAGCTGAAGTCACGCTTCGGCGCGATCATCACCAACGGTCAGGGCGAGATGAAGGGCCAGCTCTTCCGCATCGCGCATCTCGGTTTCTTCGACTATCTCGATACGATTTCGCTGATCGGCGCGCTCGAACAGGTTGCCGCACGGTCACTGCATCTGCCTGGCTTCGCCTTCGGCAAGGCGCTCACCGCGGCGCAGCAGACCTTCGTCGATCGCACTCACTAGCGGCATCCGCCGCCTCGCTCATCACAGGAGCCCGACCGTGAAGATTGTGCTTGCAGAAAAGGTGTCTCCAGCCACGCTCGCCGTATTGCAGGCAGAGCCCGGCTGGACCGTCGTGACTCACGACCAGATCAAGGATGGACTGCCGCGCGAACTGGCGGACGCTGAGGGCCTGGTCGTTCGCTCGGCTGTGCAGGTCGATGATGCGCTGCTCGAACACGCGCCGAAGCTGCGTGTGATCGGCCGCGCGGGTGTGGGCGTCGACAATATTGATGCCGATGCAGCAACCCGCCGCGGCATCGTCGTTATGAATACGCCGGGTGCGAACGCGATCGCCGTGGCCGAGCTGACCCTCGCACTTATGCTTGCGCTTGCGCGCCAGCTGCCAAAGGCGAACGGGCTCCTACATCAGGGCAAGTGGGAGAAGAAGTCGCTCTCTGGCTCGGAGCTGCGCGGCAAGACGCTCGCGGTGCTCGGGTTGGGGCGGATCGGTCTCGAAGTCGCCCAGCGCGCTGCCAGCTTCGGCATGCAGCTCATCGGGCATGATCCATTCGTATCTGCTGCAGTAGCAAGAGAGCGGGGCATCGAGCTTGTCAGCATGGAGCAGCTGTTTGCCCGCGCTGACTACCTGACCCTTCACGTCGGCCTGACGCCACAGACCGCCAGCGTGATCAACGCAAAAAATCTCGCGCTGATGAAGAAGGGCGTCCGACTGGTGAACTGCGCACGCGGCGAGTTGATCGACGATGCCGCTCTGCTTGGCGCGCTCAACTCGGGCCAGGTAGCCGGTGCCGCGCTCGACGTGTTCCGCGAGGAGCCGCTGAAAGACTCGCCGTACTTCGGGCGGGATAACGTGATCCTCACGCCGCACATTGCCGGATCGACGGCCGAGGCACAAGAGGCCGTGGGCATCCAGATCGCGCGGCAGGTGCGCGAGTACCTGAAGCTCGGTGTCGTCCAGAACGCCGTCAATCTGCCCTCGCTGACGCACGAGGAGTATGTCGAACTCTCGCCGTATATCGACATGGCCGCGCGGCTCGGAGGATTTCTCTCCGCATCAACGGAAGGCAATCTGGAGAGCATCGCGCTGGTCTATCGAGGACGTCTGGCGCAGGGCAAGACGGAGCTCGTGCGCAATGCCGCGATCGAAGGTGTGCTCGGCCATGCAGAGCCGGTGAATCGGATCAACGCCGCCGCGGTTGCGGAGGAGCGAGGCATCCGCCTGCACGAGACCAAGGCAGAGGACGGTGGTCCCGCAGGTCTCACGCTCACGCTGCACACGCGCACTGGAGAGGCGACCGCGACAGCGACTGTGCTGCACGGCCGCTCGCCCCGCTTGTTGGCGAGCGATGGCATCGACATCGAAGTGCCGCTACACGGCACATTGGTCTCAATCCGCAACTACGACGTGCCGGGTGTGATTGGGCGTGTCGGCACCGTGCTCGGTGAGCACCAGGTCAACATTGCAAACTTTGCGCTTGGCCGCGGCCCTGAGCCGTCTTCCGCAAGAGAGCAGGCGCAGGCGATTGCGGTGGTGCAGGTGGATGGCGAGATCACACCGGCCGTGCTCGGTGCGCTTGAGGCCATCGAGGCGGTGCGTCGTGTCCGGCTGGTGCAACTCCCCGCGCTGGCCTAGCTGTGGCCAGCTACAATCGTCTCAGCGAGAGAAGTACCGAAGGAGTCGTGTTCCGTGCCGCTTTACGAATACCAGTGCCAGTCGTGCGGGCATCGCTTTGAAAAGATCCAGAGCTTCAGTGCGCCGGAAGAGAAGGAATGTCCCAAGTGTGGCGGCGCCGTGGAGAAGCTGATCTCCGCGCCGGCCTTCCAGTTCAAAGGCGCTGGCTGGTACGTGAACGACTACGCGGGGCGCAACAAGGCGCCATCGGGCAGCAGCGAGAGTTCTGGCAAGAGCGGCGAAGGCTCGGGCGATAGCAAGGGAACGGCTGCTACCGCAGACAGCGCAAGCAAATCCGCCAGCAACAGCGAGAGTTCCACCCCCAGCACCAAGCCCGCTTCCTCGTCTGATAGCAAATCATCCAGCTAGCGAGCGGTGTCGCTCGTGCTAAGCAGATGTCCTTGAACGGCTGCTCTTCGCGCGGGTAGTTCTGCGCCCCGTGTTCTTCTTCTGCGCGGTGCTCTTCTTGTGTCCTGCGGTCTTCCGCCCTGTGCTTTTGGAAGCACTCTTCTTAGCTGAGCTCTTCTTTGTCGAAACCTTCTTGCTCGTGGAACGGCCAGTGCTCTTCCGTGCGCCTGACCTTTTCGCTGCAGACTTCTTCGCGCCGGTTTTCTTCGCAGTGGTCTTCTTCGTCGCACTCTTCTTCTTGGCAGCGGTGCGCCCTCCCAACTTCCTGCTCGCTGCGCTGCCCGCAGGTGGTGGCGGCATTCTTGCGCCTTCCTTGCGCGCTTCGGACAGTGCAATCGCAATTGCCTGCTTCGGGTTCTTCACCTTGCGTCCGCTACCCGACTTCAGCTTCCCTTCCTTGAAGGCCTTCATTTCGCGTTCGACGGATTTGTGTGCCTTGGGACCGTACTTTGCCATAGCTGCCTCCGTTGTTTCTCCCTCGTTGTTTTCAGAGGCGGAAACGGCGCAGCTGGTTGTGACAACAACGGCAGTGACAGTCTATGTCTGCGCGAGTGCCGGCAGGATTTCGTCCACGTCCACCCACGCGGTTGGATAGTTCCCGGTGTAGCAGGCGACGCAGAACTTCGACTCGCCACCGCAAGCATCGAGCAGCCCATCCATCGAAAGATAGGCCAGCGAATCGGCCTCGATGAACCGGCAGATCTCAT
Organism: Candidatus Dedyshia acidiphila; assembly: GCF_051025295.1. Classification (NCBI taxonomy): domain Bacteria; kingdom Pseudomonadati; phylum Acidobacteriota; class Terriglobia; order Terriglobales; family Acidobacteriaceae; genus Candidatus Dedyshia; species Candidatus Dedyshia acidiphila. The sequence goes on from NZ_JBMGJV010000002.1 coordinate 62,633, forward strand.
CCACCGTTTGGTTCGCGGCGATCAGATCCTTCTTGCTTGGCGTATCCACTCCGTAGAAGCATGGCGACGTGGTGGGCGGACAGCTGATGCGCAGATGCACTTCCTTCGCTCCCGCAGCCCTCACCATGCGCACGATCTTGCGGCTGGTGGTGCCGCGAATGATCGAGTCATCGATCAGGATGATCCGCTTGCCGGCGAGCAGATTACGCACGGGATTCAGCTTCAGCTTCACGCCGAAGTCGCGCACGCGCTGCTCCGGTTCGATGAAGGTGCGGCCGACGTAATGATTGCGGATCAGGCCGAAGTTGAACGGAATGCCGGATTCAGCGGCGTAGCCGAGCGCAGCCGTCACGCCGGAGTCGGGTACCGGGACTACGAGGTCGGCGTCGACGCCTGACTCACGCGCCAGCGCGCGGCCCATCTTCTCGCGTGATTCCTGCACCCAGCGACCGTAGATCCGGCTATCCGGTCGCGCGAAGTAGACATGCTCGAAAATGCAGCTCGTCTGCTGCACGCCGGTCGCGTATTTGCGTGACGTGATCCCGTCGGCGGAGACCATGACCAACTCGCCGGGTTCGACATCGCGGATGTACTCCGCGCGCAGCAAGTCGAAGGCGCAAGTTTCGGATGCGAACACGATGGTGTCGGGCGCGCCACCTTCTCCGACAATGCGGCCCATCGACAACGGCCGGAAGCCGCGCGGATCGCGTGCGGCGAAAATGCGATCGCGCGTCATCATCACGACGGAGAACGCTCCATCGACCTGTGAGAGTGAGTCGGCGATCGCATCGACCAGCGTCGTCGCCTCAGAGTGCGCGATAAGCTGCACGATGATCTCGGAGTCGGACGTGGTCTGGAAGTAAGCGCCCGCACGCTCAAGCCGTGTGCGGATCGTCCCCAGGTTCACCAGGTTGCCGTTGTGCGCAATCGCGATCAGGCCCTTGGTCGAATCCACGCGAATGGGCTGCGCATTCAGCAGTGCTGAGTCGCCAGTCGTCGAGTAACGCGTGTGCCCGATCGACAGATTCCCCGGCAGCTTCTGCAGCACTTCTTCCGTGAAGATGTCCGCAACCAGCCCCATGCCCTTGATGTTCGAAAGGTTCTGACCATCCGCTGTCGCGATGCCGGCCGACTCCTGCCCGCGATGCTGCAGCGCATACAGCATGAGATAGACCTGCCGCGCGGCCTCGGGGTGCCGGTAGATGGCCGCGACACCGCACTCCTCATGCAGGGTATCGCCCAGGGTGTCCGCATCCTGCTCGTGCGCGGCCACACTGGGCATGGAAGGAAGCTCTTCCGGTACGCCAGGCACGCCCTGGTAGAGGCGATGCGTCATGCGGTCACCAGGTCGGCCGCGAGCGTGGCCTGCAGCGCGCCCGCCCAGCCCGTCTTCAGATCACGCGTCGTTGCCTCGATCAGGGTGTTGTCTCCCCTGCGGATGCGGAATGTGCCGTTCGTCACCGTGCCGATCCGCCACACGCCCGGACTGCCCCCAGAGCAGATCTGCTCGATGCGCGACACCTCTTCCGGTGCACACGCAATGACCACCCGCGAGGCACTCTCGCCGAAGAGCGAGAGCACGGCCGGCTCAGCATCACTGGCCGAGAGCTGCACATCCACGCCGGTCCCGCAGGCAAAACAGCCCTCTGCGAGCGCAGCCGCCAACCCACCGTCCGAGATGTCGCGCGCCGCATGAATCAGTCCAGCCTTCGCGAGCGCGATCAGCCGCTGTTGTAGCTCGGCCTCGACCGCGAGGTCGAGCGCCGGTGGGGTTCCCCACGTTTGCCCAAGCACCACACGCGCGTATTCGGACGAGCCGAAGGAGCGCGATGCATCCGGCTCTGCTCCCGCGCTGAAGAGCAGAAGCACATCGCCCGGATGCGCGAAGTTCGCCGGAACCGCATTGTCGATCTCATCCAGAATGCCGACTACGCCAAGAACCGGTGTCGGATAAATCCCTTCGCCGCGGGTCTCGTTGTACAGCGAGACGTTGCCGCCTGTGATGGGCGTCCCGAGCGCGGTGCACGCTTCGGCGATACCGTCGATCGCTGCCGAGAGCTGCGCCATGATCTCTGGCTTTTCCGGATTGCCGAAGTTCAGGCAATTCGTCGCAGCTACGGGAAGAGCCCCCGTGCAGGCTACCTTACGGGCAGCCTCCGCTACGGCGAGCTTCGCACCCTGCTTTGGATCGAGATAGCACCAGCGACCATTCCCGTCGAGCGCCATCGCGAGTCCGCGTTGCGTGCCCTTCACGCGCATCACGCCGCCTTCGCTCCCGGGGCCCTGCACGGTGTTGGTCTGCACCATGGAGTCGTACTGCTCAAATACCCAGCGCTTCGAGCACATATTGGCGGAGGCCAGCAGTGTCTTCAAGTCCGCGGTGTAATCACGCGGCGTCTCGATCTGTGCAAGCACGTCCGCCGGCGCATCGCGTGGCAGCGGCGCCTTCCAGGTGCCGACCGGCCGGTGATACACCGGCGCATCGTCCGTAAGCGACTGGTTCGGAATATCCGCCACGATCTCGCCGTGGTGCCGGATGCGCATCTGCGAGTCGGCGATCACTTCTCCGACGATCACCCCATCGAGGCCCCACTTTTCGAAGACGCGGAGCACTTCCTCTTCGCGACCCTTCTCCGCCACCAGCAGCATGCGCTCCTGCGACTCGGACAGCATGATCTCGTAGCTGTTCATGCCGGTTTCGCGCTGCGGCACGTGATCGAGCTCGACATCGAGCCCCACGCCACCACGCGCGCCCATCTCGCATGTGGAGCAGGTCAGCCCCGCGGCGCCCATATCCTGAATGCCGACCACTGCACCCGTGTGCATCGCCTCGATGCAGGCCTCGAGCAGCAGCTTCTCCATGAACGGATCGCCGACCTGAACGTTCGGCCGCTTCTGCTCGGAGCCTTCCTTGAACTCCTCGCTCGCCATGGTGGCGCCGTGAATGCCATCCCGGCCCGTCTTCGCGCCGACGTAGATCACGGGATTGCCAACGCCAGTCGCTTTTGCGTAGAAGATCTCGTCCTTGCGCACCAGGCCCAGCGCGAACGCATTCACCAGCGGATTGCCTGAGTAGCAGGGTTCAAAGCGCGTCTCCCCGCCCAGGTTCGGCACGCCGAAGCAGTTGCCGTAGTGCGCCACGCCGGCGACAACGCCTTCCACGATCTGGTGGTTGCGTCGCACGAGCGAAGAGTCACGCTCACCCTCAGTCTGGGCCAGCGGGCCGAAGCGCAGCGAATCCATCACCGCAAGTGGTCGCGCGCCCATCGTGAAAATGTCGCGCAGGATGCCGCCGACGCCGGTGGTCGCGCCCTGGAACGGCTCGATGTAGCTGGGGTGATTGTGCGATTCGATCTTGAACGCGCATGCCCAGCCATCGCCGATATCGATGATGCCGGCGTTCTCACCCGGGCCCTGCACGACGGATCCGGGACCGCTGGTGCGCTCGCCGCGCGTGGGCAGCCGGCGCAAGTGAACGCGCGACGACTTGTAGGAGCAGTGTTCGCTCCACATTACGCTGTAAATACCCAGTTCAGTCAGGGATGGAGTGCGACCGAGCGCCTGCTCGATGCGCGCATATTCTTCGGCTGTCAGACTGTGCTGCTTCAGTAGCTCGGGGGAAATGCTGGCCGGCGCGGGCACCGCAGGGAGCGTCCTGGTTGTCATGGCGTACCTATATTGTCGCACGGTGAACGGTGCGTCAGGGTTCAACTGGCGACCGCACCCGCTACCGCCCGAATGTGATCCGGCGTGGTCCGGCAGCAGCCGCCGATCCAGTCCGCGCCTGCAGCACGCCAGGCCGCTGCCAGGGAGCCAAATCCGCCAGGATCGGAGCGCCCGGACCAGCTCCGTGTCTCACCCACCCAGGTCTCACCGGAGTTGGGGTAGACCGCAATGCGCTGTTGCGAGATCCCGCGAATGCGGCGGATCAACGGCTCAACGAACCGCGGCGCCGTGCAGTTGATCCCGATGGCAAGCACCTGCGTGAGATCGCGCACGAGCATCGCGCATTCCTCGATCGTTTCCCCATGGCCGGTGTGCCCCTCATCCTGGCAGGTGAAGCTGAGATAGGCGGCGAGCTCCGGGAATCCGGCGAGTGCCTCGACGATTGCCCTCGCCTCGTCGAGCGAAGGCAATGTCTCGAAAGCAAGGAAATCAGCCTGGGTGTACGACATCGCCGCAATCCTCTCCCGGTGAAAGGCGATCAGGTCGGCATGGCTGATGTCGTATTCGCCATGGAACTCCGCGCCATTGTGCAGCGCGGCTCCGTAAGCGCCGAGCGAACCGGCGATCCAGATCCTCCGCGGCTTGCGACCGGTGGCGCGCTCGGCCGCGTGATACTGATGCCGCGCCTCGACCGCGAGGTCGACACTCTTCCTGATTGCGGCTGCGGCGTCTCCCGCGGGCAGTCCCAGTTCGCGATAGCCGAGCGTGGAGACCTGATAGCTCGATGTCAGGATGCAATCAGCACCCGCGTCCAGGTAGCTGCGGTGGACCGCGACAATCTTCTCCGGCTGCGTGCGAAGCACCTCGCCCGACCACAGGGGGCTCGAAAGATCGCAGCCGGCCCGCTCGAGTTCAGTCGCGAGGCCGCCATCGAGCACACACAATCCGGTCAGGTCGAGCTGTTCGCGCGGAGTCATGAAGGATCTCTATTCGTCCAGCGCGGAGCTGGCAAGCTGGAACGGCGCGTCCGGACGCATCTGCTACACTCTTCCAAGTGCGTCCGCGTTGTGCGGCCGTCCCCACCAGGAGGATGGCTTCGGGCGTTTCCAACCCAAGCAGTCGGTCATCGGGGAGTGGCTCAGCCTGGTAGAGCACCTGGTTCGGGACCAGGGGGTCGGAGGTTCGAATCCTCTCTCCCCGACCATCTGCAGACGCCATTCTGGCGCAAATTCCGCGACTTACAACGAGATATTTCTTTCTAGGCAACCTCGCCTTTTTGCTGTTTGACCAGCAGGGTCGCAGCTTAGGCATCTTATCGTTTGCGCAGGCACTTTGAGCCTGCGACCGGAGGACCGATGAAACATATCTGGAAACGTGTCGCCTTCATGACGAGCCTGGCCATGCCCGCGCTCATTGTTGCCCCTGTTCTGACCACGCCCGCCATCGCCCAGGAACATCACGACGACGATGACCGTGCACGCGATCGCGCGCAAAATCAGAACAACCCGTACTACAACAACTCTTACTATCAGACGGGCAATCGCGAGGGCTACCAGGATTACCAGCGCAAGGAACGGCGCAAAGAGCACCACCATAAGTACCGCGGGGACGACGATCGCCGTGCTCATGATCGCGGCTACGAGGAGGGCTGGCAGGGACGCCAGTACCGGCCCGACAACGACCATGATCGCCACTAGGCCATAGAGGCCTGCCGTCTGAACGCCGCCGACGAGGTCACGAATAGCAGCGGGCATAACGGAGGCACACTCCTGGCGTGCCCGCTGGTTTTTCAGCGAAGGTGTCGCTCGCTTTCAGCGATCGGCATGTCATTGATGCTGGCATCGCGCCGCTGCATCAGGCCGCTCTCGGCGAACTCCCAGAGTTCCACGCCATAACTGCGAAACCAGTTGCCGGCGTCGTCGTGCCACTCGTATTCGAAGCGCACCGCCATCCGATTATTGCGGAATCCCCAAAGCTCCTTCTTCAACCGATAGTCCAGCTCGCGATTCCATTTTCGTCGCAGGAACTCCACGATCTGCTGGTGGCCCTGCAGGAACTCTGTGCGATTCCGCCACTCGGAGTCCTCTGTATAGGCGAGCGCTACTCGATCGGGATCGCGCGTATTCCAGAGATCTTCGGCGACCTGCACCTTAGCTGCTGCGGACTCGGGCGTAAACGGCGGCTTAATGATCTCGGGCATCACTCCTCCAGTAGTTGCGGCGTGCGGAGAAATTCCATTATCCGGCAAATTCATTCGTAAGCGGAGATTGCTACATCTCCGCGACGGAATCATCGGGTGACCGTCTTCACGCTGGCTTAACATGAGCCGGGGGAGCATTGGTTCATGCGCGTTCTCGTCGTTGAAGACGAACAGCGGCTGGCGGAAAACCTGGCGGCTGCCCTGCGTGAGGGGCCCGGCTTTGCTGTGGACTGCGCGGACGATGGCGAACTGGGGCTTCAATTGGCCGAACAGCGCTGTTACGACCTGCTGATCCTGGACTTGATGCTGCCCAAGCTCGACGGCCTCACTTTGTTGCGCCGGCTGCGCGCTGCGGAAGATGCAACGCCGGTGCTCATTCTGACTGCAAAGGAAGGGAAGGGCTCGACCGTCGAGCTGCTGAACGCGGGCGCGGACGACTACCTGAGCAAACCCTTCGACCTGGGTGAGCTGATCGCGCGCACCAAGGTCCTGATCCGCCGCGGCAAGGGAGCTGCACATCCCGTTCTGGCGGTGGCTGGCCTAGAGGTCAACACGCTCGAGCAGACCGTCCGACGGTCTGGCCGGCTGATCGATCTGTCACCGACAGAGTATCGTATTCTCGAGTACATGGTGCATCGCCCGCGCGCGGTCGTGTCGAAACGCGAACTGCTCGAGCATCTATACGACTACAACTGGGAGCACCACTCCAACGTGATAGAAGCCCACATTTCGAACCTGCGCCGCAAGCTCACCACCACCGGCCGCGATGGTGAGCCGCTGCCCCCAGTGCTCGAAACGCTGCGTGGTCGTGGGTACAGGCTTGCAGCGGAGCCCGGAGTTGAGGCGTGACTCGCACCCCAGCGCTCCGCTCCATCTCGCGCCGGCTGATTGTCTCCGTGCTGCTCGCCGAGTTGATCTTTGCTTTGGCGATGACGCTGCTCGCCATCGGCTATGAGCGCCATGAGCACTTCCACGCGCTCGGGATCGCGCTGATGGGCCGCACGGATTCGCTGCTCGGCGCGGTCCAGGACGCCGAAGATCCGGGCGACCACGTCATGCTGGATCGCACCGGCTTGCAACTGCCCCCTGAAGACATCTATGAAGTGCGCGACTCCGATGGACATCTACTCGGGCGCTCGCCAAACTGGTCGGGGCCAGGCAGCAACGCAGCAGAGTGGAGTGGCGACGGCTTCTACAACACCCGGATCAACGATCACGGCTACCGCATCCTGGTGCGCCATGGTTTGCGCGTGGTCGATCCTGGCCATAGCGACGGCGGCACGCCACGCCACGTCGTCATCTACTACGGTGCGCGCGTTGGTCCCGTGTGGCACGCCATCCGGCAGGCTGTCCTCTTCTTCTCACTCTCCAATCTTGCCCTGCTGGTCGGCACCGGGTGGCTGATGATGTGGCTGCTGCAGCGAGGTCTCGCACCACTCCGCGAGCTCGCCGCCAGGGCAGAGACCATCTCGATGCACCGCGCCAGCTTTCAGCCCCCGCAAGCGGCTCTTCGCACGCGAGAGTTGGCTCCGCTCGCGATCGCATTGGCAGCAGCAGTGGAGCGGCTGCAGGCCTCCTACGCCTTGCAGCAGCGCTTCACCGGCGATGCCGCGCATGAGTTGAAGACGGCGGTCGCGGTCGTGAAGTCTTCGCTGCAACTACTTAATCTGCGGCCACGCACGGCAGAAGAGTACCGCTCCGGCCTTGAGGTCACTCTGGAAGACTGCCAGCGTATGGAGGACATCGTGTTGCGCATGCTGCTGCTGGCGAGAGCAGAATCCGCCGCAGCTGATGACACGCTTTCCGCGTCAGCCGACCTGACTGCGTGCGCCGAGGCGACTGTGCGCCAGTTCCAGGCCTTCGCAACCGTGCGCAATGTGGCGCTGGTGTTTACCTCAGCCGGTGCCGCCTCCGTTCCGATCACGGCAGAGGAAGGGGCGTTGCTGTGCTCCAACCTCATCCTCAACGCTCTGCAACACAGCGCCGTTGGCACGGAGGTTCGCGTCCGTATCGAACCATCGTCCCGCTCCATTGTCTTGCTGGTCGAAGATCACGGAGATGGCATCACTCCGGAGTTGCTGCCGCATGTCTTCGAGCGCTTCTCGCGTGGTGATCCCTCGCGCAGTCGCCATACGGGCGGCACCGGACTCGGGCTCGCCATCTGTAAAGCGATTGTCGACCGCGCCGGCGGCACCATCCGCCTACAAAGCGTGCTGAATCAGGGCACCATCGCACGCGTGCAACTGCCCTGCGCACCTATGGCCAACGCCCCGATGCAAACGACTCCGCTGGAGCTTGAGAAGGTCCCTTCAGCTTGATTTAACGCGGCTATGCAAGACTCAGTATTGGCGCTGCTGCGCCGTACGGAGCCATATCGATGTCGAGTCTCTTCAGCCGGTCCGCAGTGCTCACACTCACCCTTGCTGCTGCTTTTACCGCGCCCCTGCTGGCGCAGAACTATCACGTGCTCACACAGTGGAAGGTTGGCGGTGAGGGTGGATGGGACTACGTCGCCGTCGATTCTCCCGCGCATCGGCTGTATGTCACTCATGGCACGCGCGTCGAGGTGCTCGACACGGAGAGCGGCAAGACTGTCGGCGCGATCACGGGGTTGACCGGTGTGCACGGTGTTGCGTTCGATGCCACCGGCAAGTACGGCTACATTAGCGACGGACACGCCAATACTGTTGTCGTGTTCGATCGTAAGACGCTCGCCAAGGTGACTAGCATTCCCGCGGGCAGCAACCCGGATGCTTTGCTGTTCGAGCCCTCTACCAGCACAGTCTGGGCATTCAACGGTCACAGCAGCAATGCCACTGTCATCGATACGAAATCCAACAAAGTGGTCGCCACCGTCCCTCTGCCCGGCCGGCCTGAGTTCGCAGTCGCCGATGGCCAGGGCAACATCTACAACAATCTCGAGGACAAGGGCGAGATCGCTCACATCGATGCGAAGTCGCGCAAGGTGGTCGCCACGTGGCCTCTCGGCGCGGAATCGCCCTCTGGCCTCGCAATTGACACGGCCGCTCACCACCTCTTCGCCGTCTGCGACGGCAAGAAGATGGCCGTGGTCGATGCCAACACCGGAAAGGTCCTCGCGACTCCGGCCATCGGCGACGGTCCGGATGCAGCCGGATTCGACTCCAAGCACAAGCTGGCCTTCTCCTCGAATGGTGACGGTACGCTGACCGTGATCGACGCCAGCAAGTCTGATTTCCCTGTGCTCGAGACCGTGAAGACGGAGCGTGGCGCTCGCACCATGATCTACGACGCTGCCAATGACCATATCTACCTGCCAACCGCGCAGTTCGGCTCACGTCCCGCAGCCACGGCGGAGAACCCGCGTCCACGCCCGTCCATCCAACCGGACAGCTTCACCGTCCTTGTGGTTGGCCGGTAAACGTAAACTCATCTGAAGCAAAAGGCCAGCGCATGCGCTGGCCTTTATATTTGCCCCTGTGCTTCGCGGGATTATGGCTGCAGCGGCTCGTGGTGGCGCGTCATCAGGTAGTAGATCACTGGCGTGACCAGCAAGCTGAGCACGATGGAGATTAGCAACCCGCCGATCACCGCGATTGCGAGTGGCTGCAGCATTTGCGAGCCAGAGCCCAGCGCGAATGCCAATGGCAGCATGCCGGAGATCGCAGCCACCGCGGTCATCACAATAGGGCGCAGTCGCCGCTGGGCAGCGTGCATCATCGCGTCGCGCGCAGGCGCGCCCTCCGCACGATACTTCTCATCCGCATCCAGCAGCAGGATCCCGTTCTTGGCCACGATCCCGATGATCATGATCAGGCCCATGAACGACGCAACGTTGAAGTTGGTCCGCGTGACGAGCAATGCGAGCACAACGCCGGAGATCGACAGCACGGACGACGTGAGAATGGCGACCGGTGCGGCGAAGTTGCGGAACTCTGTCAGCAGCACGCCGAACACTAACGCCAGCGCCAGGATGAGCACGCGCAGCAACTCACGGAACGACTGCTGCTGCTCCTGGTAAGTGCCGCCGTACTCCACGCGTACGCTGGCGGGCAGGTGCATCTGTTGGACCACCTGCTGCACTTTGCGGATAGCTGTGCCCAGGTCTGACCCCTCGAGACGGCCTGTGACCACCACCAACTGCTGCAGATTTTCTCGCCGGATCTCATTCTGCGGCGGCAGTTGCGTGATGCTCGCGAGCGAGCCCAGTGTCGCAAGTTTGCCAGTGGAGCTGTTGAACACCGTGTTCTCGATCGAGTCGAGTGAGCGGCGTGAGTCCGCGCCGAGCCGTACACGAATTGTGTACGGACGGCCGTTGGCGATCAGTGGTGTGGTGGCCTCCACGCCATCGAGGATGGAGGTCGCGTCCTCCGCAACCTCGGCAGGTGTGAAGCCCAGTCGCGCCGCAACCGTCGGGTTCACGTCGAAGCTTGTCGCCGGACCGCTGATCGTGTTCTCGATCCCATTCTGTACATCTACGACGCCAGGGATCTTGCCGATCGCATCGCCGATCTGCGGCCCAAGCTGGTGGAGCAGGTCTGTGTTGGTCGTGAACAGTTTTATCTGGATCGGCTCTGGCGAGTTTGACAGGTCGCCGATCATGTCCTGCAGCACCTGGGTGAACTCGACATCGAGCTCCGGCTCGGTCTTCTTCACCTCATCGCGGACGTCTGCGATTACCTCGTCGATGCCACGGCTCCGTTTGGCCTTGAGCTTCACGGTGAAGTCACCAGTGTTCGCCTCGGTCACGGCGGCAAGCCCCATCTGCAGACCGGTGCGGCGCGATGTGCTCTCGATCTCCGGTATGTCGCGCAGGATCTTCTCCACGTGATCGAGGACGCGGTTCGTCTCATTCAGCGAACTGCCGGCCGGCATGATGTAGTCGAGGACGAAGCCGCCCTCATCCATCTCCGGCAACAGATCGGAGCCGAGCTGTCCATACGCAAACCAAGCGCCCAGCGCGAGCAAGATGCAGAGCAAGCCGAGCAGCAGTGGACGGCTCAGCGCCCAGCTCAGCGCGCGTTCGTGCACCCGCATCACCCGCCCCATCATGCGGCCCGGCTTCTCATGCTCCGTCGGCGTCTGCTTATCACGATTGCGCAGGAGGACCAGGCTTAGTGCGGGCGTCCAGGTCAGCGCCAGCAAAAGCGAGGTCAATAGTGCGACAGTCATCGTGATCGCCAATGCGCGGAAGAACGACCCGGTCACCCCCGTGACTGCGACCAGCGGCAGAAAGACAACGACCGGTGTGATGGTAGAGCCGATCAGTGGTCGTGTCACCTCCGCCAGCGCCTTGCGCACCGCCTGCACCCGCGACTCACCGGAATCTCGATGCAGCACGATGTTCTCGACGACCACAATGGCGTCGTCGATCACGAGCCCCACGGCGGCGGCCAGTCCTCCCAGCGTCATGAGGTTGAAGCTCTCCCCGATAATGCGGAGGAAGATGAAGGTCACCGTTATCGTGACAGGTATGACTAGCCCTGCAATGAGCGACGAGCTCCAGTCCGAGAGGAACCAGAAAAGGATGACGCATGCCAGCAGCAGACCGATCAGGATCGCGTCACGCACGCTCTTGATGCTGTCGCGCACCAGCTGCGATTGGTCGTAGTAGGGCTCGAACTTCACGCCTGCCGGCAGTCGCTTGCGGAGTTGCGTGACTTCCTTATCGACGGCATCAGCTACCGCAACCGTGTTGCTCGTGGGCTGGCGCACGACGTTCAGCAGCACTGCCGATCTGCCGTTCGCCGTCACCACCGTGTAGACCGGCAGCACGTCATTCTGCACACTCGCGACGTCGGCAACGCGAACCGGCGCGCCATTCGGTGTCGTCTTTACGACCAGCTGACTAAGTTCCCGAGCATCGTGCACCTGCGCGCCGACCAGGCCCAGAATCAATTGGTGATTTGCCTCGTAGAGCCCCGGCGAGTCGATGATGTTCGATGTGTTGACGGCGTTCGCCAGGTCCAGGACCGTCACGCCTGCAGCCTGCATGCGCGCAAGGTCCGGCACCAGGTGATACTCCGGCACCTTGCCGCCCTGGACCGTGACCGTGCTCACGCCCTCCGTACGATTCAGCGGCGGTTTCAGCTCGTAGGTCGCCAGTTCCCACAGTGCCGTCTGCGACATGGTGTCCGATGTCAGGCTGTAGCCCAGGATCGGGAAGGTAGCAAACGTTAGCTTGTTCGTCGTGATCTTGGCCGTGGGTGGAAGCGACTGCTCCACCTTGCTCAGCGCTGCATCGACAAGCTGCAGCGTCTGATACATATCAGCGCCCCAGTTGAAGAACAGGCTCACTTCGGCCGATCCGCGGCTGGTGGTCGAGCGAACCGTCACCAGGCCGGGCACGCTGTTCACGGCGTCCTCGATCGGCTTCGTGATCACCACTTCCATCTGCTCGACCGGCATCACTCCGTTGTCGATGCCGATCACCACCCGGGGGAAATTTGTCTCCGGAAACACCGAGATCGGCACCTGCGTCGCAAGGTAAATTCCCGCGATCGCCGCAATGATGACAAAGAAGAAGATGGTGCTGCGGTAGCGCAGAAGCCAGAAGCGACGTTCGGCTGGCTGCTCTGCAGAGGCCTCAACGCTGGCCGGGGGCAGGGCGTGCGTCGTCACTTGTCGTCGTCCTTGTCTTTCGTGCCGGCCCCACTCTTCGCGCCTGCGGCCTCCTCATCGTCCGCTGCTCCCACCTTCACCTTGGTGCCCTCGTCGAGTGCGTAGTTCCCGGTCGTGATCACCATGTCGCTCGTGCTCAGACCGCTTGTGATCTGCACGTCTTTTCCATCGGTGATGCCGACTGCAACCGGCTTGCTATGGGCCGCACCATCGGGCCCGATCACCATCACGGTCCGGCTACCGTCCTGCTTCGTCAACAGCGCAGCCGTTGGCACCGTAAGCGCATGCAGCGCGCGCCGGCCCACGATGTTGGCATGCACCGGGGTGCCTACCTTCAGTGCGCTGCTCTTATTCTCGACGCGCAACCAGATCTCCACCGTGGTGCTTCCCGGATCGAGGGCCGGACTGATCAGTGACACCTTGGCGGGCACCGGATCAGCCACGCCGGGGACCGTGAGTGAAGCCGCATCGCCCAGCCTCATCTGCTGTGCGAGCTGCTGTGCCAGGTGCAGCTTCGCGAGCAACGCGGAGGTGTCCATCACCGTCAGCAACGGCGCTCCAGCCGCGGCCGTCTCACCAGCAAAGAGTGGACGGTCTGTGACCACACCAGCGATCGGGCTGCGGATCTCCGAGTACGACACCTGCGCGGCTGCGCCCAGATACTTTCCTTCAGCGGAAGTGAGCTGTCCCTTGGCTGCTTCGAGCGCGGCTTGGCGGCTCACACTCTGCATTGAGGCTAGGTGCTTGGTCGCCGCGTCAAAGGTCGCCTGCGCCTGCACTAACCCAGCCTGCGCCGTGTCCAGATCGCGCCCCGGGATGGCGCCTTCGGCGAACAGCTGCTTGCGGGCGTTCACGATGCTTTGGTTCAGGTCGAGGTTCGCTTTCGCCTGGTTCACGTCGAGCTGCGCCTTCTGGTAGTCCTCCGGTACTTGCGCCTGGGTAGCGGTCGCGTACGTTGCCTGGGCGGCGGTATAGGCGCCGCGGTTGTCAAGAGCCGCGGCACTCAGGTCACGATTCTCAAGTGTGGCCAGCAACTGTCCCGCTTTTACGTGTGCGCCTCGCTGTACATAGAAGCGCCGCACTGGCGCGCTGATCTTCGGCGCGATGGCCGACTGTGCCAGCGGCGCGAGCACCGCGTCCGCCGGAATCTGCTCTGCCAAGTCGGCGATCTCCGGATGTTCTGCTTGCACGGTCACCAGCGGTGCTGGCGTCGCTTCCTTTTTGCTACATCCGGTCAGCATGGAAGCTTGCAGCAGGGCGATGCCGAGCACGCTGCAGCCCAGCAAAAATTGTCCGGCTCTCGTCATGGTCACAGCGTTCCTGTCAGCGTCTGCAGCGTTGCCAGAGCCGTCTCGTAGCGAACCACACCATCTTCGCGCGCGTTCTCCGCACCCGTCAGCGCCGTCTGCGCGTCCACCACCTCAAGCACGGTCGCCTCACCGGCGGTGTAGCGCAGCTTCGTGAGTCGCAGGCTTTCGGCGGCTGTCTGCACACTGGTGGCGAGTGACGCAGCCTGGCGCTGTGCTTCGGCTGCTTCGGCGTAATCCTCTTCCAGCGCAGCCACAAGCCGCCGCTGCGTGTTCGTCAACACAGTCTTCGCTACATCGCGTCGGATTTCTTCCTGCTTCACGCGATGCGGCGTTGCCAGCCAATCCCAGATAGGTATATCGACGGTCGCTGTCACCGCGTAGCCGAGATTGCGGATGCCATTCGGCCCGTTTGCCGCGAACTGTGCCGCATCGATGCCATAGCTGTAGTTCAACTGCATGTCTGGCAGATACGCCGCCTGCGCCCCGAGGATGGATGCGCTGCTGCCACGCACAGAGGCGAGCGCACTCTCCAACTCAGGATTGTGCGCCGACGCTCGCGCCTCCACATCCTGCCGCTCCGGCATTCCAGGCAGTGCTGCCGCATCACTGACGGCGTAGGGCGTGCGCGGGTCCGGGAACAGCAGCACGCCCAGGTCCAGCCGCGACCGTTCAGCCGCCAGTCGTGCATCGGCCAGATCGCGCTCCCGTTGCTGCTGCTGCAGCTCTGCCTTCACCACATCCGCGTGCGCCGACTCCCGCGCGCTTTCGCGCTTCTGCGTCAAATCGGTGAAGCTTGCTGCCTCCTGTGCTGCGCGCTCCGCTACGTGTACTTTGTGCTCGCTCGCTGCGACCGTGTAGTAGAGGTTCACGACTGTCGATACAAGTCCGCGCCGTGCCACTTCCTGCTCCGCCCGCGCCCGCGCCGCCGCCGCACTCGCCAGCCGAAGATCCGCGATGCTCTTCAATCCAATCGTCTCCGTGACGGATGCTTGGCTGACGTACTCATGGACGGAGTTATTCGCGATGAAAACGACAGGCGTGGGGATCGCATTGTTCGCCGCCGTCGCCGCAGCACTTGCGCCGGTTCCTTGCGTGTAGAGAAACTGGTTGTGGTAAACCGCATTCGGCAGCAGTCCAGCGACGGCAATGGAGCGATCCAGACCCGCAATTCTGGCATCGGCACGAGCGATAGCAAAGTTAGGTTCGTTCACCTGCGCGCGCTTGATCGCGTCCTCAAGCGGAACGACATTTGCTGCGGACGCAGTTGCAGATGCTGGCGGAATCTGCGCAGGAGCGCTCAAGATTGGCAGGCACAGCACCGTGGCTGCTGCAGTGAGCGCGGACAACGCGCCGCGGCCGGATGTCCTGTAAAGCCGTTCCATCGAGATTCGACCTTAACCTAACCACATTAATTCAGCCTGAAGCCTGCCGCGTCGCTCACTGAGCGACCGACGCCGAGACGGGCTGCACATTCCAGCCCGTCAATTCGATCTGCAATTGCTTGCCGTGCGCCGACTCGAGCGCGTCAATTGTGATCTCGCGCGATTCGCCCGGCAGCAATGAGATGTAGTTATCGCTGTAATAGGCCGGCAGCACCGGCGAATCTGCTGCAGAAAGCAGCGTCACCTTGGCCGCGAGTGCCGGGGCGGTGCCGCTGTTGTGCAGTGTTACTCGCAGCGTGCCCGCCCTGTCTCCGCGCGCCGCGGCGATCGAGACTGGCGCGGCCGACATGCGTGTCATGGCCCGGTACCCGGACTCCTTTGCTGCCAGCCAATAAGTGTTTTCGGAGAGAAGGCTGCCGTCCGAGCCGCGCAGCTCCAACCGGATCAGCACCGCCGCATCTCCCATCAGCGGCGTCAGTTCGAGGGCAAAGCCCTGGGTCGCGACGTCTGCTGCGGCATCGATTTCCGCATCACGAGTCAGCAGCGCTTTGCCATCGAGGCTATACACCCGGGCCGAGAGCTTCAGGCCCGGTCTTGCCTCGGTCGTCAGATTCGCCACAGACACGGTTGCGTTTGCTGGATTGAGCTGCACATGCAGCGCTTCGCAGGCCTTCTTCGTCCCGTAGTACGAAGCCTGCGTGTCGTAGTCCGACGTATAGATCTCCCACATCGTGCTCGGCCACGCCGGATGAGTCATCCACAACAGACGTCCGCTGTTCGGCGTCCAAAGGTGCGCGCTCATACCTTCGAAGATGGCGCGATGATCGACGTAGTTCATCATCTGCGCCTTGCGCACGTAATCGTCCAGGCTCGTCGCCGCGCCGAACTGCGCCTCCATGTGTTCGTTGAAGGTGGACACGTCGCCGTTCCCCGCCTGGTGCCAGTCGTGATACGCCCAGTCATCACTGACTGGCCAGCGATCCGCCTGCGGCAGCCAACGATCAAACCACTGCCGCGTCGGCAGTGACGGCGTGCCCGTCTCGACAGAGAATCCAGCATTCAGCTTGGTGTAGTAATCGGCAGGATCCTGATAGGAGTACGGTCCGCTCTGCTGCAGGTTCACCTCGTTCGAGCTCGGCGAGTAGTAGCGAGTGCCGTCAAGCGTGTGGATCAGGTGAATCAGCCCCTCATTGATGACGGGCTGTGGCACGCCTTCGTTCCGCCCGCACCACAGCACGATCGATGGGTGATTGCGGTATCGCAAAATCGTGTCGCGCGCGTTGTCTAAGAAGAGTTCCGGGTCCTGCGCTTCGATGTTGTAGTTCTGCGTCGAGTCCCAAAAGTCGTTCCACACCATCAGCCCATATTCATCCGCGAGCTGGTAGAACGTCTCCTCCGTGCTCTGCCCCACCCAGTTCCGAATGATGTTCAGCCCGGCATCGCGATGCAGACGAAAGTAGGGCTCCAGCCGCTCTCGTGAAACTCGCTTGCGGGCATCGTCCATGCCCCAGTTGCCGCCGCGCGCCGCAATGCGCACCCCGTTCACGCGGAGAACAAGGTACGGCGCGGCAGCACGATCACTCATCTCGTGCAATGACGACGCGTCCTCTTGACCAGCAACGATCGATGCAATCCCCTGTGCCGTCCCGTGCTGGTGCGAGATCACGCGCATGCCCTCGTGCGAGACATCCACCGCTGGTCCTGCGCGGTCTGCGTCGTCTGCCGGTGTGTAGTCCACGCGGCGGATCGCGCCGTGCTCGTCGAACAGGCTCAGTTCGTAGCTCACCTCGCGCACGCCGAACTGGGATACCGTCGCGCTGCTTGCTCCGGCCTCGTCTGTAAACGTCACGCGCAAGTGATAGAGCTCTGGCTTGCCGTAACCGTTCGGCCACCATAGACGAGGGTGCTGCAGGTGAAGTTGCGGCGTGTCCTTCGCAGCAAAGCGAACTGTCTGCTCTCCGGGGCCAACGCTGACCTCGCGCGAGATCTCGGCACCTTCAAACGAAACAATCAGCCGTCCTTTGATCGTGTCGTGCCCGGCATTGTGCAGCGGCACCGTGATCGCAAGGTCCGCTTGCGTGGTGTCCAGCGCGCCTGTGGCCAGCCGCGGCAATCGCGTGATCACCTGGGGATCGCGGACTTCGACAGCGCCGCTTGGCAGGAGCCGCACGTCCTGCCACAGCCCGGTGTCGCGGTCCCGCTCTGCCGGGATCCAGTCCCAGCCTTCGGTCGCGACGAACGTCGGCCCGTCCAGGCACATCGCGCCGCCGTTCTCACCCGGTCCGCCGAGGATCGATTGCTCCTGCGGAATGCCGGGGTGCGGCGGAGGCGAAATGCGAATCGCCAGAGCGTTGGCTCCGCCGTCATGCAGCACGTCGGTGACGTCGAAGATGCCACGCTCGAACGCGCCAGTGACTTGCCCAACGCGCTTCCCGTTCAGCCAGACCTCGGCGTGATAGTTGATGCCCTCGAGCACCAGCGTGCGCCGCTCGCCTTTCACCTGCTTCGGCGCAGTGAACTCGCTGCGATACCAGTAGTCCTGCTTGTTCAGCGACTCGGGAATCGCGAGATTGTTCAACCCGTAGTCAGGGTCCGGATACACCCCGCGATCGACCATCGTCGTCAGCACCGTACCGGGCACAGTGGCGGCCCACCACTCACCCGCGTGGAAGCCGGGCTGCGCGATCTGCTCTGCCGCTGCGCTCACCTTCGGTGCAGGCGTCAGGCGCCATCCGCCTTCGAACGTCCATCCGCCATCGCCATCTTTTCGCAGTGTCGTATGCGCAGGCGGCTCCGGCGCAACATGCGGTTCCGAGTACGGAGCGGCGCTGCGCGGCAGCGTCGCTGCATCCTGGGGCGCACTATAGCCAGCCTGTCCGCGCGTCTGCAACGGCCATGGCTTCGACGCCTCTTCGAATCCGATGAGCGATGCATCCGGCGCATGCTGCGCCATCGCGCGCATCTCGTCCGCACTCCTGGCGCCACGTGCGAGCGTCAGCAGCGCGATTCGGCCGCCATACATGCCACCGCCCGGCAGGTCGGCGCCGTTGGGCGCGAGCACCATCTCTGGCGCGAAGCGTCCGTACAGCAGCGTGCCCTTCGCCACCTCAGCGCCATCGCAGTAGAGCCGCACCAGCGTTCCATCGAACGTCGCCGCCAGCAGATGCCATGCGCCCGCACCAATCGATGTTGTCGCGGTGAGCTGGTTGTCCTTGCCTGCCCACATCCCGGCGTGGCCATCGACCAACGCGAGATAGCGCGACTCCACGCCGAACGGGTCGCCCACGCCGCCCACCAGCACAGTTCTGCCTGCGGATGCAGTCGTGTCCACCCACGCAGAGAGCGTCCACGGCGTGGTTGCGCGCAGCAGAGGATCGCTCTCGGGCAAGGCCTTCACCACATCGGCGCCGCCTGCGAGTACATGCGCGCTGTAGGGGCCGTACTCCGGTGGCAGCACCTGGTACTGCGCTGTCCCGTGCTGCGCGTGAGTCGGGAATGCGGCAGCGGAGAGGATTGTCAGCATGAGCGCAGAAGCGATCCGGCGTGATCTCGAAAGCATGGTGCTCCTTGGCCCGGTGGGCGAACAGGGGATGTGTGAGGCTAGCGCGCTGGAGGTGCCGGAACGAGCTCGGAACTGAACGTGGAGGCGGGCAGCCCGGCGCTGTCCGTCAGGTTCGCGTCCGGAGCATTGCTCCACGCGTAGCGTACGTAGCGAGCCTCAGCCAGGGTTTCACTCTCCACCAGCACGCTGTTGCCGTCCGGCGCAATTGTCGCTGTTGCAGGCACGAATGTGTGGTCCGGTCCTGCCAACTCGAACCCCCGCAGTGCGCCATCCTTAGCCGTGAGCTTGCCCTCCGCACTTTCAAACCAGATGCGCAGACCATGCGGCTCCTGCGTGGCCTCGCGGAAGAGCGGCCCGCTCCAGTGCACGCGCTCGCCGTACACGCGCGCCTTGGCAGCAAGGGCCAGCCGATGCCCCACCGTCTGCTTGTCTGCGGGATGCACGTTGCCCGGGTCGCCCACATCGAGCGTCACTGCCATGGCCGTGTTGGTGACCGACAGAGTGCGCCGCTGCGCATCGCGCAGCGTGCCCCAGTCCTCGCGCGGCGAGGAGCGAAAGCTCGAGATCTGTGCGAAGAGAAAAGGGAAGTCGCCCTCCGCGAACTGGCGTCGCCAGTCACCGATCATCGCGGCGAACAGGTGATGGTAGAGCGGCGCGCGTCCCAGCATGCTGTTCGACTCGCCCTGGTACCAGATCACGCCGCGTATGGTGAGCGGCGTCAGCGGAGCGATCATGCCGTTGTAGAGCGAGGATGCAGCCCATGGCTCGACCGGCGGATGCCATGCGTGCTGCGGTGGTGTACGGCCGGCTGCCTTCGCGGCCTCATCCTCCTGCTTCTCGCGCGCAACGATCGGCTCCAGATCCGCCTGCTGGTCCATTTCTGCCGCGCGCTCGGCGAACACCGGCATGAGAGCGGCATCACTGCCGAGCGTATCGAGGCTCGTCCACGCCTCGGCCAGGGTTCCGCCCCAGTCCGCCTCGATTACGCCGATTGGCACCTTCTGGTCATCGTGTATCTCGCGCGCGAAGAAGTAAGCCACCGCGCTGAAGCTGGCGGCTGTCTCCGGCGTGCAGAGCTCCCAGCTTGCCGGCTGGTCGTCCACCGGGAACATCGAGGTCCGCTTCGGCTCATGCAGGATGCGAATCTCCGGATGGTTCGCGTTGCGGATCTCTTCCGGCCCGTTCTTCAGCACGGCAGAGTTGGGGAAGCCGGCAAGCGGCATCTCCATATTCGACTGGCCGCTCGCGACCCACACATCGCCCAGCAGGAGGTCGCTGACAGTGAGTGTGTTCGTGCCCTGCACCGCCAGCGTATATGGGCCGCCCCCGGCTGCATGCGGCGGCAGGGCCAACCGCCAGTGTCCGAGCGGATCGGTGGTCGCGCTCGCCGTGCCCGCACTTCCATTGCGCGGATCGCGCAACGTCACGGTCACGTGCTCCCCCGGCGCGCCCCAGCCCCACACCCGGATCGGCTGATCGCGCTGCAGCACCGCGTGATCGCTCCAAAGCTTCGGCAGCCGGACCTCGGCGTGGGCGAGCGAAGCGGCGGATCCGCATAGCAGAAGCAGGCAAACCGAACAGAGGCGAGCGCGAGTCCGTAGAGCAGCGAAAGAGCGTGGCAGCATCATGGGCTCCCAAGATGCCACAACCGCGGCCCGCTCCCAAAATCGGGGGCGTCCGGCGGTGCTTCGCTTAGGCAGGTTGACGTCCGATTCACCCACGAAGCCGACGTGAGCCTTGCGCTCACCGCACGAGGAGCTGAGTTAGTCCCTGGCGCTAACGGGTCAGTGCAGAGGATTCAGCCGGGTGGCTGCGCGCCGGATCGGCCACGGGCGCGCTGCGGCTGACAGTCGCCGCGCTCGGCGGCACCACGATCGTGTTCGCGACGGTGGGATCGTCGCGCAGACGCAGGTAGAGCTCGCCCGTCGCGGGACGCGGCACCGCCAGCGTCGGATTCGTGTAGCCATCCGGCACAGAGACGCTGTGGGTGAACTGCGGATCCGAGGCGATCGAGTCGATCAGGAAGAGAGAGGATCCGTTCAGCGTGCATTGCGCGTTCGGATCATTGGCCGGAGGTGGCGTCGCAGCATCTACCTCCGGCGCCGGACCGTGGCCTTCGCTTGTCTCCGGGGCCTCTGGCGCAGTGGCAGCGCGTGCTGCCGCGGCAGCAGTGGACGCACCTGCCCTTGTCGCGCGCTGGCACTTCACCGAGGCGACCTGCGGCAGCCGAACCAGCGTGCCCAGCGGCACCCAGTCACCCGGTGCGCCGCTCGCGTCGACGGCTCGCAACTGCAGCCTGCCGAACGCGGATGGCCCGAATAGCTTCAGCGGGTCGAAGGTACCCAGCATCGTGGTCGCGTCCTGCAGCACCAGGCCATTGCTGATATCGAGCGACGCATGCAGCGTCTGGTCTTCCGACGCGATATCGACCTTGTCCGCGCGCGTGAAGCCCGGTTGCGCGCCGGTCTTCAGCACAAATTTCACCTTGCTGCCGACTGGCAGCTCGTTGGGATCAATCAAATGCACCAGGTTGGCGGAGTCCGGGTCGCCATCGATGCCTCGGCTGGCCAGCAGCACCTGCGGGCGATGCCCGCTTACAGTGTTCTGCAACTCCAGTGTGCGGCCATCCTTCAGCAGCACATGCGCGGTCGCGTGCAGGTTCACCGGCAGAGCCTCGGCCGCTTTCGCGTCGACGGCCTGCAACGTCAGCGTGTCCTTGTCGCCGGCATGGGTCAGCGTTCCTGGCTTGAAGCGCACTTCATCCATGTCGACCGCCGCAACCTCGTCAAGGCGCGTCCCGACCAGCGATGCCGTGTTGTCGCCCGCGTGGAAGTGCAGTGCGTCCAGGTGACCCGCCTGCGCATAGGCCTGGATCGCGACCTGGTCCGGCGACTCCAGCCCGCGCTGGCGGATCAGCAGGCCCGCATCGCCACTGGCTGCTGCCGTCATCGGCACCTTCACTTGGAGCTCGTCCGGCTTCACCATGTGGAAGTCGGCCCGCGTCTCCTTACCCCTCGCATCGCGCAGTTGGATCTCCGCCACGCACGCCGCACCATCGCCATGGAGCCGGACTTCGTCATCGCGCCCCACCACCAGCGAGTTCGCGTCGGCCTTATCCAGCGTCCAGGTAGTCGGGTGCGGCACGTTCAGGTTGAACGACGGCCCATCCAGCCGCTCGAATCCCCACATGCCGACGATCTTGCCCACCACGCGCGGCTCCAGCTTCGCCTGTGCCACTGCCGAGGCATCCACCACCATGCCGCCCTTGGCCGCCATCGGTCGCACCGGCAGATCGATGCCGTGGCCCGACTTGCCCTCCACATGCAGCGACAGGGAATGCGCGTAGCCGGTCGAATAGACAAGCGGTGCGCCCTCCACCGGCAGCACGACACTGGGCCCTTGCAGACAGCTCACCTGCTTCGTGTCGATCGCATGCAGCGGCGGCAGCTTTGCCGTCTGCACCGGCGGCAGCGCCACCACGATCACCGACTTCGGATTGTGAAAGGACGGCGGATTGTTCAGCTTCAGTTCGAGGTTGTCGTCCTTTGCGGACGTCAGTGCCGGGATGTACTGATACTCCGCCGTGTGCAGCCCTTCGAGCAGGCGCGCCACATCGAAGATCGCGCCGACGTACGCGCTGTAGTAGCCGCCACCCGCCGTTGGCGTGTATGCCAGGTCCTTGACGAGATCGTTGCCTGCGCCAGTCGTCAGCGCCGCAACCGTGGACTGACTGTGCCCGTCATTCAGCACCAGCGAGTCGCTATTTTGGGTCAGGCACTGCTCCTGCTCCGTGGTCGGCCGCTCAAAGCAGTCCTGATTTACCTTCACGACCAGGCTGCGCGCGAGCAGCTTCGAGGTCGGTTCCAGGTCGGTTGGATTGGTCTCCGACGTCTCCCGCACGCTGTTGATGTAGCTCTGCAGGCGTGAGCGGTCCAGGCTCACCTGGTTCAGGTCCTGCGACGCACGCACAAACGATCCAGGCCGCCCGCGGACAGCATTGCGCAGAGTCCGAAAGTCGCCACCAGTCTCGGGCGCGAGAAACAGCAGGGTCTGTTGCGCATCGGGCGGCACAGTGAAGTGCATGCCCTCATCGGCCTTCTTCTGCCAGGTGGCTTCCTTCAGGAACCAGTCTTCCGGGGGCGGATTGGTCGCACCCCGCAGGAACGCAACCACCAGCAGGTAATGCGCTGCCTGGGACGAGGGCATCTCCGCATGCACCCAGACCTTGTCCCCGGGTTGCAGATTTGGCACCGCCGCGATGGGCAGCGTCTGGTTGCCGCGGGTGACCCGCATCTCGATGCGAGGACCCGTCAGGTCAAAGGGCGCCGTATTGGGCTGCGCATGTGCACGACCTGCCGCACCCAGCAGAAGGCCGGCCAGACACGCGCCCAGGCTCAGCGAAAAGCGCAACGTGATCCCTCGTCGTCTGTCGTCAACGCAGTCATTGTAATGAGGCTGTGTGACACAGATGTTCAGCGCTGGTGGAAAGGTTGGTGCGACTGGGAACGTTATCCGGTGACAGATGGAATCCCGGGCTCTGCCGGGAAGAGACCCTCTCTCGAAGCATTCTCATTTGGCACCCGACTCTTCCGGCTTGCAAGGGGCCCATGCACCTGCAGCGCTACATATTCGTGTGGCCCTGCCGCATCTCTTCGTTGAACTCCGGCTTGGTCAGCAACAGTCCGTGAGTCATCTTCGCCCGGAACTCCTCGCCCCGCTCGGCGAGCACAGATGTCGCAGCGGCGAAGTCGCCGTCCAGTGTCAGCAAGCCCTCAGCCGCCAGCGCCGTAGCCGCCTTCTGCAACTCTTCTGGTGTCGTGTTCAGGTACTGCGCGTCGTAAGGATCGGCGATCCACACCGGCTGATCTCCGCCCGTGGCATGCGACAGCCAGAACACCTTGCTGGCCAGGAAGTCATGCCGCATCGCCTCGTCCGAGTCGGTGAACACGAAGCGTTTGCCCCAGCGGCTCCAGTACCGGGTGGTCACCGGCACGGGCTGGCGATTGCCAGACTTCAGCATCTCCAACTGACCGTAGTCGAGCGTCTTGCGCACCGCGTTATAGACGAATGCCTCGGCATACGGCTGCTCCGGCGCCGCAACCACCTCGGCAAAGGTGACCGTCATGCTAGCCGAAACCTTGGCATGGAGTGGTGAGCCGGTGCCGTCTTGGATCCCGACCACACCGTGGACCAGGTACGTGTCCGCGCCGGAGGTCGACAGGTGAAACGGCCAGCGGAAGTCCCGAAAGCTGAGCGGTAAGCCGGCCACCGACACAGCCGCGTGCGGGTGGGGGTTGCGCAGCCGCTTCGCCGCCGCGGCCAGGTACTCGGCCAGACCCGTCTGCTGCTCCGGCGTAGCCGGGGCAAAACTATTGCTTAGCTCAACGGCAATGGTGCGCTCCGCTGGGGCGTCCGCGGCCAGCCCGATCCGGAAGACCGACGTAGGAAGGCCCTGAAAATCGTTGCCCGGCGTGGTCGAAAGCAGAAGAACGCCGGCGGTCCTGGCCGCCTGCTCCATAGCGCTTGCAAGGGTCTGCGGTGTAGCGAGGGTCATGCGGTACCTGTGGATAGAAGTTGTTGTCCCATTGTAACGGGACGGTGCGAAGGTCCTGTCGCCCAGCCGCGGCTGTCGCCACTCCCCTGGTCCGCCGAGATTGAGCTGCTGAGCCTCAACGGAGAAGGATCTGCAGTTTCCGGCGCAACCGCCAGAACCACATCCTTCCCCGGGCTCAGGTGGCCCCGGGAACGACCCAGACCATGGCCTTGTCGTCCCCGCTCCTGTCCTCGACCTCTGCCCCGCCAGGCCCTTAGGCCTGAGCGAAGTGTGCTGCGCCGTCACCCTGTCCGGGGAAGGGAAAGCCCCAGCTCTGGACCGGTTTCCCCGCGCGCACCTTGCGCTGCGTGATCAGGCGCTCCACGATCCGCAACTCTGCCTCCGCGGGGTTGCGATCTGCCGCCCAGCGCGCCGCCTCACGGAGATGATCCCGGGCCTGCTCCAGCCGGCCCGCCTTGCGTTCCAGCGCCGCCAGCAGAAACAGTGCGTCGCTGTGCCGCGGATCGAGCGCGAGCACTTCGTCATAAAGTGCCCTGGCATCAGCGAAGCGGCCGAAGCGGTGGTGTTCAGCAGCAATCTGGACAATCGCGGTCAACAACTGTGTGACTGGAATGTAGGAAGTGGGAAGAGCGCTGGTCATCGGATCACCTTGGGCAGAAGAATGAATCAGGGTTGCTGGCAAGAACTTACCTCGGGAAGGAGCGACCTTCACCAAATATTCGCGTCTCCTTTGGTTCGCTTTCCGCTGCCGGGAAGACCATCCTTCGCTGAAACTTCGCCCTGACGAAAGTTTGCCCACCCATTACTTTCCGATTGCCTATGGGTACTGAAACCCCCATCGGCTCCAGCTACCATGGACCCAATGTCCATGACCAAAGCCAAGCGCGCCTCCTCACAGGGCGCCCCTGCCGCCACGCCCCTCCTGCTTGCCGGTCATCTGCGCAACAACGAAGCGACCCAGGAGGTCCGTAACCCGTACAACGGCCAGATCGTGGCGAACGTTTGCCAAGCCACTGCCGTGGATGCCGTCGAGGCCATGAAGGCGGCGACTCACGCCTTTGCCGAGACGCGCGCCCTCCCCGCCTGGCGACGTGCCGACATCCTGACCCATATCGCCCGGCGCCTCGAACATGAGGCGCTCGACCTGGCTCGTGGCATCGCGCTCGAGGCTGGTAAGCCCATCTCCGCTGCCCGCACCGAGGTGACGCGTGCGGTCGAGACCTTCCGCGTCGCTGCCGAAGAGGCCCGCCGCATCGGGGGAGCGCTCTTGCCGCTCGATTGGACGAGCGGCACGGATGGCCGCGCCGGATTGATCCGCCGCTTTCCGATCGGCCCCATCCTCGGCATCACGCCGTTCAACTTCCCGCTGAACCTGGTCGCGCACAAACTCGCACCGGCGATCGCCTCGGGCAATCCGATCATCATCAAGCCCGCGCCGCAGACCCCGCTCACCGCGCTCCGCCTCGGCGAGATGGTGGTCGATGCCGGATGGCCGCGCGGAGCCATCAGCGTGCTGCCCTGCGCCAACGAGGTAGCGGCGAGCCTGCTCACCGACGAGCGCCTGCGCATGCTCACGTTCACCGGCAGCGCCGAGGTGGGCTGGACGCTGAAGGCGATGGTCCCGCGCCTGCGCTGCACACTCGAGCTCGGCGGCAACGCCGGCATGATCATCCATGACGACGCCGATCTCGACCAGGCCGTGCAGGCCATCCTGACCGGGGGCTTTAGCTACTCCGGGCAGAGCTGCATCTCCGTCCAGCGCGTCTTCGTGCACAAGACGCGCTGGCAGACGCTGGCTCAGCGCGTGACCGAGGGCATCGAGCAGATGATCGCGGGCGACCCTCTCTCCGAGACCACGCAGATCGGGCCCATGATCTCGACGGCTGCCGCCGAGCGCGCGGCCTCTTGGATCGAACGTGCCGTCGACGCCGGCGCTCGGCTGATCACGGGTGGAGAGCGTCGTGGCGCGCATCTCTCGCCCACCCTGCTGGCCAAGGTGCCGACCAACACCCCACTGTTCCAGGAAGAGGCCTTCGCGCCCATTGTGCTGCTGAACCCCTACGAAGATTTTGAGGAGGCCATCACCGCCGTGAACGACTCGCGCTACGGATTGCAGGCGGCGGTGTTCACGCGGGACTGGAACCGCATCATGCGCGCCTTCCACGAGATTGAAGCGGGCGCTGTGCTGGTCAACGAAAGCACCGCCTGGCGCGCCGAGCACATGCCCTACGGCGGCGTCAAGCAGAGCGGCTTCGGCCGCGAAGGCATCCGGTCAGCGATCGAGTCGATGACCGAAGAGAAGATGCTGGTCGCCCGCTTCTAGCGAGCTGGCACCGTTTGTGCCGCATCCTGACGCGCGCGCAGGATGGTCTTTCCTGCGTGTGCTCCGTGAGTAGAAGCAGCCAGTACGTTCCCGGAACGGATCAATCCACCACTCCCGTGCTACCCGTATCCACTTCCGGGGAATCCGTTTCTCGCCGCCAGCCGATCCATTCTTAAAGGAGCATGCGCGGTATCGATTGGCGTGATCGCGGCGAGCCAGCGCATGAAGACTACAGATGAACACCTTGTCTGCTGCTGTGCCTTCTGCCTCTTCTGTTCGCTGTCTCTTGCGAGCCTTGGTTCTCACCTTTACCGGCGTGCTCCTGCTCAGCTCCGCCGCGCATGCGCAGCGCCTGATCGTCCGCATCCTGAATGCGGAAACCGGCCTCCCCATGAGCCACCAGAACGTACTGGTGCAATGGGACGCGGATGCCGAGGAGTCGATCGTCTACGTAGGCGGCAGGGGCCGGGGTGAGCTGGCCCCGCTCGCCGGCAGCAGTACGTTCACTCTTCGTCCCGCCTTCAAGGATTACGGCGATCCGAACCGTCTCGCCTACTTCAGTTGCTCCGGCCCCGTGATCGCGGTCGATGTCACGACCGCGATCCGCTCCGGCTTCGTCGCGCATAACGAGTGCACCAGTCGCGCCCTCATCGCCGCGCCAGGCGAGATTGTCTTCTGGGCAAAGCCACTGCCACTCTGGAAGCCCGACTTCCAGTAGATAGCGCTTCCGTAAACGTGGAGGGCGCCGGCATTTGCTCACACGAGACTTACACGCGGGAGCGCTGCCGCCAGTATGGGCCAGTACCTAGCGCGCGGGGAGGATCGTGCCGCGGCACTCGCCGAAGCCGATGCGCCGCACGCCGCCGCGCTCGCAGGCTCCGCGCAGGATTACCGTGTCCCCGTCTTCGAGGAAGCGCCGCGTCTCGCCATTGCGCAGCACCACCGGTTGTGCGCCTCGCGCGGTGATCTCGAGCAGGCAGCCGCGCGCCGTGGTCGCGGATCCGGTCACCGTACCGGTCCCCATCAGGTCGCCAGTGCGCAGGTTGCAGCCATTGCTGGTGTGGTGAGCCAGCAACTGGGAGAGCGTCCAGTAGAGCTCGCGCAGGTTGCTCCGGCTCAGCAGAAACGGCGCCTCACCGGCCTGGTGCATGCGCGGCGTTTCGAGCAGCACCTCCAGGTGCACATCGAAGCCGCCGCGCTGCTGATCGTCACTGCTGGTGAGGTAGGGCAGCGGCGTGGGATCGTCGGACGCTCGCGTAGCAGCCGCCGTGCGGAACGGCTCCAGCGCGTCCAGCGTCACGACCCAGGGCGACACGGTTGTCGCGAAGCTCTTGCCCAGGAACGGCCCCAATGGCTGATACTCCCAAGCCTGGATGTCGCGCGCAGACCAGTCGTTCAGCAGGCACAGCCCGAAGATGTGCTCGCGCGCTTCTTCGATCCCGACCGGCTCGCCGAGCGGATTTCCTTGTCCCACATACGCACCTACTTCGAGTTCATAGTCGAGCAGGCGGCTGGCCACAAAGCTGGGCGGCTCATTCGTTCCGCCCGCCACCTGGCCACGTGGGCGCCGCACGGCGGTGCCGCTGGCGACGATCGAGGACGCGCGCCCGTGATAGCCGATCGGCACGTATTTGTAATTTGGCAGGAGCGGATTGTCTGGCCGGAAGAGCTTGCCCACGTTCGTCGCGTGATAGATCGACGCATAGAAATCGGTGTAGTCGCCGATCTTTGCCGGGACCAGCAACTCGATCTCTTGCTGCGCCACCAGGGCTGCTTCCATGGCAGTGCGAAAGCGCAATGCATCCACGCGTGCGGCTTCGAGCAATGCACTCAGCCGCTCACGCAATGTGCGCAGAGCGCTGCGCGGTTGCGCCATCAATGCGTTCAGGGTGCTCGCGCTACACGCGGCGGCCACTGCCTCAGGCACGCCGGTGAGCGCTCCCGCTGCTGCCACAGCATTTAGGTCGAGCGCACGATCCCCGATCGCCACCACGATGCGCGGCTCTGCCACGCCCGGGATTCGTGCCACGCCGAACGGAAGATTCTGGATGGGAAAGTCTGTGTCCGCCGACTGCGCCGATTTCACCCAACTCACCAGGCTCGGGTCGGTCGTGTTCACAGCCATCCCAGCGTCCTCAGGTCCTCAATCGGCTCCGTGAACGAGCAGGAGCCAAATGAAATGGCGAACTCCTGCCGCGCACGCCGAATCTGCTCTGCGCTCAGCACCACGCCACTGTTGTGCCAGGTGATCTCGTTGTCGCTCATAGTGATGGTGTCGGGGTCGCGTTCGTCCAGCAGCCATGCGGCTTCCTGCGCCTGCTTTGGCTCGTGCCACAGCAGGGCTGCGGCGCAGAAGACGTTCAGGAAGCCGTGCATCGTCGCACTCGCGCTGTCCGGCTTGTACGTAAGACGCTGCGAGCCGCGCAAGGGATGATGCAGGCCGGCAGTTGCCTTGAACGGGAGCCGGCGCTCACTCGCAGTGCGCAGAAAGCCGAGCACACGCGCTGACTCTGGAATGGCCTGCGGCACCTCGCCGCCGGTCCGCATCTTCGCTCGAGCACGCGCAACACCAATCGCGGGCAACAGCGAGGGCGCCTTCTCAAGCGGCACTTCGAAGTAGAGCTGGTATCTGCCGCCGAACGCCGGTGCCAGGTCCTGAATGTCGCGCGAGCTGTTCGCGCGCAATTCAAGTACATCGATGCTGCCGCAGCCGCCTCCGCCAGTTTCATCCGCACCGGTGTTGAAGCCCGCCAGCCGTTCCACGTCGTTCGGGCCGGCGAGCAAACTCAGGCTCCATGCGCTTGCATCGATGCCTGCGTTGCGTACCGCATCCTCGTATTCGGGCAGCCGAGCGGCCGGCACGATGAACCGGCCCAGCATCCATTGCTCGCTGCTGTTCCGGTAGCTATCGTAGTTACGAACAGCCGCATCCATTTCCAGACCCGCAGGTGGAAACAGTCCGGCATAGTCGATCAGCCCGGTGAGCAGATATTCGAGCGCCGTCATGCTCGCCCGGGCGGGGTGAAGCGGCGATTCAGGCCCTGCCAGCATTCGAAGTAGTTGCGCTGCAGCGTCGTGCTCTCGAGCGCATGCTTCGTCGTCTGGAGTGTGAAGCGCATCTCGAACATGAACGCCAGCGTGTTGTCCAGGTACACCGGCTTCAGCTCCGCGTTCGTGGCGCGCTCATATGTATCCGCGTCCGGTCCATGGCCGCTCATGCAGTTGTGCAGACTGCAGCCGCCGGGCACAAAGCCCTCGGCCTTCGCGTCGTACTGGCCGAAGATCAGCCCCATGAATTCGTTCATCACGTTGCGGTGAAACCAGGGCGGACGGAATGTGTGCTCGGCCACCATCCAGCGCGGCGGGAAGATCACGAAGTCGATGTTCGCGGTGCCGGGGATCTCGCTCGGGGCCGTCAGCACGGTAAAGATAGATGGATCCGGGTGATCGAAGCTCACCGTATTGATCGTGTTGAAGCGCGATAGGTCGTATTTGTACGGTGCGTAGTTGCCATGCCAGCCCACCACGTTCAGCGGTGAGTGCTCCATGCCGCTGCACCAGAGCACGCCGTTGTACTTTGCGATGACCTCGACATGCTCCTGCAGGTCTTCATAGGCCGCGACGGGGGTAAGGAAGTCACGCGGATTCGCCAGCCCGTTCGCCCCGATCGGCCCCAGGTCCGGCAGCCGAAACTGCGGCCCGTAGTTCTCACACACGTAGCCGCGTGCTTCACGCTCCAGCAGCTCGACTTGAAATTTGATGCCGCGCGGCAGCACGCAAATCTCACCCGGCGCGACCTCCAGTTTGCCGAGCTCGGTGAAGATCAGCAGCTTTCCAAGCTGCGGCACCACGAGAAGTTCGCCGTCTGCGTTCCAGAAGAAGCGCTTCTGCATGGAGCGCGTCGCGACATAGACGTGGATCGCTCCACCTGACTGCATCGACGCGTCGCCATTGCCGGCCATGGTCATCAGGCCGTCGACGAAATCGACCCCACCATGCGGGATCGGCTCCGGATTCCAGCGCAGCTGGTTTGGCGAGCTTAACGCCTCCGGACACGGCCACCCGCGGATCAACCGCTGCGAACGCGCCGGAGTGTACGGCTTGTGTACCGTCGATGGGCGGATGCGGTACAGCCACGATCGGCGGTTCTGCCCACGCGGTGCGGTGAACGGCGTCCCGCTGAACTGCTCCGCGTACAGGCCAAGAGGATGCCGCTGCGGCGCATTCTGCCCTACCGGCAGTGCGCCCGGCTCCGCCTCGGTCGCAAACTCGTTCAGGAACCCGGACTGGTAGCGCAACTCGGCCATGCCTCTCCTCCAAAACACACGTTTATACAGGAAAGGCCGTGCACACCGTCAGGCACATGGAGATAAGCGAGGCAGTAGCGTTCCTCCTGCTTCTGCCTCGCTCTCGCGCTCTGTCAGCTAGTCGTTGTCGCCGTCCCCATCGCTGTCGCGGCCCGCGGGCATCAAGCGGAAGGCGCGCGATCGTCCCTGGAACAGGCCGTAGCCCACGATCTCGCCGCGATCGTTGATCGCCGTTGCCGCCGTCAGGACCCAACCGGAACCCGGCTCGATCAGATCATTCAGATCCCACAGGTGCCCGTGCCAGTACAGAAACGGACGACTGCTGTAGCCGACCACCTCGCCGCGGTCGTTCAGCCCGGCGGCGGCGCTCTCGGTCGCGCCCGGCAGCACCCCAAGGTCAACGAAGCGCCCGAGCCGGTAGAGGAACGCATGCCTCGCTCCGCTCGCGTTCACCGTAGCGTCCCCGGCGATCTCTTCGTGGTTATTGATTGCCATGCCGACCGCATACGCGCCCGGACCGGTATACGGCGCACCCAGATCGTGTAGTTCCCGGTTGCGGTAGAGGTAGACATGTGTCCCGGATGGCGTCTGGATCCCGCCAGTAATCGCACCCTCGTTGTTGATGGCACTCCCAGTGCTCGACACATAGTGAACATTCGCCAGCGTGTTCAGGCTTTCGATCGTGCCGTTCTCGTCGAGGAAAGCCTGCATCTCGCCTGCCACATACACGTAGCCAGTGATCTGCCCGCGATCATTGATCGCTCTCGGCAGCGGATCATTCCCATCGAGAGGGGGCAACCGGGTGATGCTGTCGTCGGAGTAGTCGTAAAAGAAGCTTCCGCTCGCAGTCCGATAGCCGCCGATGAAAAAGCCGACGACGTCATCCTTGTTGTTGATTCCTGTCCCCTCGCTGTAAACGATCCTCGGAAACGATTCGATCAGCGCGCCGACGTCGGTGAGGTCGTTGGCACGTGCAACAAACGCATGCCCCAGAGTGAACGATTCGCCAGAGTAGCCGGAGATGCCTGTCGTGTCGCCACGCCCATTGATCGCCAGCGCCACATTATCCAGCCCACCCGGAAGCGGACTGATCGCGCTGACGGAGTAATGCGGCGCGTGTTGAGCCTGTGCCCAGGGCAGCGCACAGGTCAGGCAGAGCATCGAGAGCAGGGCGGAGCGGAGCCGTGCAGCAGAGTGGAGAGAGCGATCTGCCGACGCAGGCAGACTCAGAGAGGCCGGTAAGTTCGTCACGGGAGAACCTCGCATTTGTGGTGAGGGTCCACGCGGGCTGCTGTCGGCAGGGCGCGCACGGTCTGTGGGTGGGGGGTCCAGCGCGCACCATCATGAGCAAATGCATTTGGGCGGGCAAGCCGTTTCTGCGCCTATGTCGCGGCGAATCGAAAGCCTTGCCAACCATCCCGATGCAAAGAACGGTCTCGGTCTGTGTCGATGATGGTTCGCGGCGCAAACCGAAACACCTGTGGGAACCGCCACTTCCGCGTCCTTGCTGCACAATGGGCAGGTGCTCCGCGCCCGCTCCGCTCGTCCGTTCACCAGCCTGCGTCTGCAATGGCTGGTCATCGCCCTCCTCGCGCTGGCCCCGGGTTCGCTCGCGCAGTCGAGCGCGCACCTCAGGCTCATCCCCATGCCGCGCGAGGTCCGCGACGGACGCGTGCTGCCGATCGACCATGGGTTGCGCGTCAGCACGGTATCTCTCGATCGGGAAGACCGCTTCACTGCAGAGGATCTGCGCGCCGCCATCGAAGAACGTGGAGTGGCTACACAGCGTGGCGTCACCACGATTGAACTAGTTCGCAGCAACACCGCGGCGGCCCGCACTATGCTCGTCGCCGCGCACATCATCTTCGATCCCGCAATGCACGACGAGGGCTACGTTATTCTGCCGCGCCCGCATGGGCTTGCCGTGATCGCCGCCACCAGCGCGGGCCTCTTCTACGGTGCGCAAACCGCGAAGCAACTCATCCTGCCGCGCACCTCGACACAGGCTGCGGTTCTCACCACGCCGACCATCCGGGACTGGCCCGCG
Organism: Candidatus Dedyshia acidiphila; assembly: GCF_051025295.1. Lineage (NCBI taxonomy): Bacteria > Pseudomonadati > Acidobacteriota > Terriglobia > Terriglobales > Acidobacteriaceae > Candidatus Dedyshia > Candidatus Dedyshia acidiphila. The sequence goes on from NZ_JBMGJV010000002.1 coordinate 95,584, forward strand.
CTCGCGCATCGCGGCCTGAGCGACGATCTGTCGCGCGGCCCGGTGCCGACGTTGGCCTTCCAGAAACGCCAGATCCGCACCCTGGCCGCATATAAGCTCAACATCTACTCGCCGTACTTTGAGCAGTCACTCGCCTACTCAGCCTCACCCCTCGCGGCGCCGCCCGGTGGCTCCATGTCAGCAGCCGATGTCGCAGAACTGGTCCGCTACGCCGCGCGGTTTCACATCACCGTCATTCCTGAGCAGGAGGCATTCGGGCATCTGCACCATGTCCTCAAGTATCAGCAGTTCTCGCAGCTTGCAGAGACGCCGCACGGCCACGTGCTCTCGCCCGTCGAGCCCGGCTCGCTTGCGCTGATCCGGCAGTGGTTCACGCAGATCGCGCAGCAATTCCCATCGCCCTGGATCCACATCGGTGCGGATGAAACTGTCGAACTCGGCAAAGGACAGGCCGGCGAGTTAGTTGCGCAGCGCGGACTGGATGCGGTCTACGTCGACTTTCTGCGACAGATTCACGAGGCGCTACAACCCACCGGGAAGCGCATCCTCTTCTGGGGTGACCTCGCGTGGAACAAGCCAGAACTCGTTGCTTCCTTGCCGAAGGACATGATCGGCGTCCCCTGGCAGTACGACGCGCTGCCGGAGTTTGATCGCTACATCGAGCCGTTCACGCGTGCGGGCATGGAGGTCTGGGTCGCGCCCGGCGTGAATAACTGGAAGCGCGTCTACCCGGATGCGAACGTCGGCCTCATCAACATCCAGCACTTCGTGCGTGACGGTCAGCGCCTCGGCGCGCGCGGCATGCTCAACACCGTTTGGAACGACGATGGTGAAGGCATCTTCGACGAAGACTGGTACGGCGTTCTGTTCGGTGCCGCTGCTGCATGGCAGCCGGGCGAGAGCTCGATCCCTGACTTCGAAGAGAGCTACGGCGCGGTCTTCCACGGCGATGCCACCGGAAAGTTGAATGAGGCGGAGCGTCAGCTCATGGCCGCGCACCGCCTGCTCACGGTGCCGGGCAATCGCTTCGGCGCGTCGAACGCGCTGTTCTGGGAAGACCCGTGGAGCGCCGCGGGCCAGCAGCATGCCGCGCAACTGCGGCCAGTGCTCGACGAAGTGCGCCTGCATGCGGAGAAAGCGATCACGCTGGTCAAAGAGGCGCGCGCGGCCGCCCCTTTGCGCGAGACTGAGGCTCTCGATGCACTCGAACTCGGTGCCCGGCGCATCGATTTCATTGGAATGAAGTTTCAGTTCGCGGACGAGATGGCTCGCACGTACGCTGACGCCTACGCAGAGCGCTCCGTCTCACCGCACTCGCGTACGTTCTCCGATCTGGTGGACATCTCGAACGCGAACGGCCGCTGTCAGGACCTCCGCGATGGCTACACGTTGACTCGCGAACTCTTTGCAGCAGCGTGGCTGCGCGACAACCGGCCTTACTGGCTGGGCAACGTGCTCGCCGAGTTCGACATGGGAACCCAGCTCTGGATCGGCCGCGCGCGCCAGTTCGACACACTGCGCGCCCAGTGGCAGAAGACCCGCACGCTGCCACCACCAGAGGAGATCGGCGTGCCCCCTGCACCTGCTGTCCCCACTCCGCTGTCCCCATCCCACCACTCCGTTGATAATGAGCAGAAAGGATCCTGATGCGCTGCCTTCTCACCGCAGCCGCGCTTCTCACCGGGAAGCAGGCGCTGCCCGACCCGTGGCTGCTGATTGAAGACGGCCAGGTCCATAGCTTCGGCTCACAGAGTGCTGGCCTTCCCGATCACGAGGAGCGGCACGATCTCGGTTCCGCGCTGATTGCGCCGGCGATGCTCGACATTCACGTCCACGGCGCAGCCGGCCACGATGTTATGGAAGGCGCGGAGAGCGTCACCGCCGTCGCCTGCTATCTTGCGACTCGTGGTGTGGGCGCATTCCTGCCGACCACTGTCACTGCTCCTGTTGACGACACACTGCGCGCGCTGGACGTCATCGCCAGCAGCATCGAGCAAGCGGCGGGACAACCGCTCGCAGCAGACGGTGCAATCCCCTTGGGCATCCACCTTGAGGGACCGTTCCTGTCCCACGCGAAGCGAGGCGTGCATCCGCCATCGCTGCTGCAGCCAGCATCCGTAGAACTGTTCAAGCGCTTTTGGCAGGCCGCGCGCGGCACCATCCGCCTTCTCACCATCGCGCCAGAACTGCCCGGTGCACTCGAATTAATTCAGCACGCAACTGCGCGCGGAGTGCGGGTCAGTGTTGGTCACAGCGACGCCACGGCTGCCGAGACACGTGCCGGCATCGCTGCGGGCGCACGCTCCGCCACCCACACCTTCAACGCCATGCGCGGTCTCGATCATCGCGAGCCGGGGATGCTCGGCGTCGTGCTCGACGATCAGGACCTCTACGCCGAGCTTATTTGCGATGGCATCCACGTCGATCCCACGGCGGTGCGCTTGTTCGCCAGGCTCAAGGGGGCGGAGCGAGCCATCCTGATCACGGACGGTATGAGCGCTACCGGCATGCCCGAAGGCCGCTACAAGCTGGGCGGCTTCGATGTGGATGTGGCGAACGGGCGTGCCATGCGCGATGGCGTGCTCGCCGGCAGCATCCTCACCATGGATCGCGCCGTCGCGAACTATGCGCGCTTCACCGGGCTCTCGATCGCAGACGTCATGCCGCTTGCGACGCGCAACCCCGCGGCACTCACCGGGCTCGCAGAGCACGTCGTCATCGCGCCGGGCCATCGCGCCGATCTCGTCGCGCTCTCGCCTGTGGGCCAGCTCGTCGCTACCTGCATTGCGGGCCGGTTCGAGCGGCGCGCATGACCATGCTGCACATAGCAGGGTCGAACACGACGGGGGCGCGATGATAGACCAGCGCACGGTCGTCATCATTGGCGCGGGCCCCGCCGGACTCACCGCTGCCCTGGAATTGCTGCGCCGTGGCGGCACACTCCCCGACGGCCGCCCTGCGATCCAGCCCGTCGTGCTGGAAGCGGGCGAGGATGTCGGCGGAATCTCCCGCACCATCGAGTACAAGGGCAACCGTATGGACATCGGCGGTCACCGCTTCTTCTCGAAGTCGGACCGCGTCATGCAGTGGTGGCTCGACCTGATGCCGATTGCCGACGAAGGCGCGGGTCACGCCGTGATCTCGTACCAGAATCGTCACCGCACGCTGCACACTCTTCACACTGACACGCAGGCGGATGCCGATCCGGACCTGGTCATGCTGGTCCGTCCGCGCCGCAGTCGCATCTACTTCCTGCGCCGCTTCTTCGACTACCCGATCACGCTTACCTCCAGCACAGTCAGCAAGCTGGGCATGGCGCGAACGGCCCGTATCGGCGCAAGCTACCTCACGTCGCGCGTGCGCCAACGCAGTCCGGAAAAGACGCTAGAAGACTTCCTGATCAATCGCTTCGGCACGCAGCTCTACCGAACCTTCTTCCAGTCCTACACCGAGAAGGTGTGGGGCGTGCGCTGCGATCAGATCAGTGCGGAGTGGGGCGCGCAACGCATCAAGGGACTTTCGCTGACCACTGCGGCCGCACACTTCCTGCGCCGCACCTTTTCGTCGCGGCCGCGCGGCACCGACCTCTCTCAGAAGCACACTGAGACATCGCTCATCGAGCAGTTCCTCTACCCGAAGCACGGACCCGGCCAGTTGTGGCAGCACGTTGCTTCGCTTGTTCGCCGGCAGGGCGGCGAGGTCGCGACCGGCTGGCGTGTCGACCGCGTTCACACGGAGGAGAATCGCGTCACCGCCGTGGAAGCACTGAGCGCCACTGGCGAGCGCCGCTCTGTGACTGCAGATTACTGCTTCTCGACCATGCCGGTCACGGAGCTGGTCCGCGCCCTCGGCCCGACGCTGAGGCCGCCTCCAAATGTGCGCGAGGTGGTGGACGGTCTGATGTACCGCGACTTCATCACGGTTGGGCTGCTCGTCGATCGGCTGCTGGTCACCGAGCCGGAAGGCTCGCCCCTCAAGGACACCTGGATCTACATCCAGGAGCCCGATGTGCTCTTAGGGCGGTTACAGATATTCAACAACTGGAGCCCCGCCATGGTTGCCGATCCGACCAAGGTCTGGATCGGGCTTGAGTATTTCTGCTATCAGAGCGATCCACTGTGGCAGATGCCAGACGATGAGATTCGTAAGTTCGCAATCAGTGAGCTCGCGTCCATCGGCATCATCTGTGCTGACGAGGTGCGCGACGGGCACGTGGTGCGTGTGCCCAAGACCTACCCTGCGTACTTCGGCACCTATGACCGCTTCGATGAAGTGCGCGCGTGGCTCGACCCCATTGAGAATTTGTTCATGGTCGGCCGCAATGGCATGCATAAGTACAACAACCAGGACCACTCGATGCTGACCGCCATGACGGCGGTGGACAACCTCCTGGCTGGCATCACCGACAAGCAGAGCCTCTGGGACATCAACACCGAGCAGGACTATCACGAAGAGAAGCAGCACGAAGAGAGACCGCACTCACCGGAACTGACCAGGCAGGAGTAGCCACGTTCGCGCGGCTGACACAGACACGGCGTATGCTCAGGAGCACGCCGTCTGCGCTCTGCAGTTTCGGCAGGCATCGCATGACGATTCTCACCTTCACGCTCGCGGTGCTTGCCACATCCATCGTCGCTGGCTTGCTGGGCTCTCTGACTGGCCTTGGCGGCGGCGTCGTAGTCACGCCCGTGCTTGCGCTGCTCTTCCACGTCGACCTGCGCTACGCCATCGGTGCATCGCTCGTGTCCGTCATCGCTACCTCATCCGGTGCAGCGGCGACGTATGTGCGCGAAGGCTTCTCGAACATCCGCATCGGCATGTTTCTCGAGACCGCCACCACACTTGGCGCGCTGGTCGGCGCCTGGCTCACCTCCCGCGTGTCGACGCACGCCATCGGCATTGTCTTCGGGCTCGTGCTGCTCTACTCGGCCGTATCCGCTGTGCGGCTGCGGCACGAGGGCGCAGCGCCGGTGCACAATCGTTTCGCTGAACGCCTGCGCTTGGCCGGGAACTACCCGGCCCATGACCCGGGCACACCCGGCGAACGCTGCCCCTACATCGCGCAGCGGGTGCCCGGTGGTTTCGCGACCATGTTCCTCGCGGGGGGCCTCTCCGGGCTTCTCGGCATCGGATCGGGTGCGGTCAAGGTGCTGGCCATGGACCAGATCATGCGTCTGCCCTTCAAGGTGTCCACCACCACCAGCAATTTCATGATCGGTGTGACAGCAGCAGCAAGCGCCGGAATTTACATCAGCCGTGGATACATCATCCCGTCACTCGCCATGCCGGTCATGCTCGGTGTTCTTGCGGGCTCGCTGATTGGCACCCGCATCCTGATCAATGCTCGCGTGGCGACCCTGCGCCGTGTGTTCGCGCTGGTCATTGTCGTGCTCGGCATCGAGATGATCTATTCGAGCCTGACAGGCCGGCTTTGATGACTTCGTCCCCATCCGCGCCGACGGCAGAGCAGGATCAACAGATCGAGCTTGCCATCGGCAACCTGCTGCGTGTCGGCGTGCTGCTCGCGGCGGCGCTGGTGCTCGCGGGCGGCGTGCTTCTGCTGCGTCACCCGGCTGCACCCGCGCCAGACCTTACGCACTTCCGTGCACCGGCGACGTCGCTCCTCAACCCGCTTAGCTCGATCTCCGGCGTGTTTCGCCAGCTCGCGTCTTTCAGTGCCGCCAGCATCATTGAGCTTGGCCTGCTCGTGCTCATCGCCACACCGATCGTTCGTGTGCTCTTTGCCGTGGTGGGTTTCGCCCGCGAGCGCGATCGTCTCTATGTCTGGATCAGCATCGCCGTGCTCACCATCCTGCTTCTTAGCCTGGTGCGCGGCGGCTAATTCATTGGCCGTCCACATTGCACGCAGTAACGCACGCCCGCAGTCTGCACCATGCCGCAGTGAATACAGCCGACCATCGCGGCCGGCAGTGGAAAGGCGGCCGCGCCATGGACGACTGCGTTCGCCAGCAGCGCCGCCTGCTCCGCGTTGAAGCGCTCCACCCGGCCCGGCATGAAGAAAGCTTCGATGAATCCAAGAATCGCCGGCACACCGGTCCAGAAGAACAGCAGATACACCACACCCAGCCCATTCCGTCGCAGGTAGAAGTGTTGCGCCCCGAAGCTGCCCAGCAGGATGGCGAGCAGCACCCCGAGCAGCGGGTCGCGCTGCACGCCGGGATAGAGCACGGCAAACGTGGCGCGCTGCTGATCGGTCATAGGTGGCAGGACAAACGGGATCGTCATGTGCACTCCTTCTCGTGCTGCTGCTGCGGCGGCCGCGTCTGAGACGTCCGCTTGCGTCGCCTCTGCCTGGGATTTACGCAACCGCAACGCTCCCGGTTCCCCGGGTCGGCGAAGGCCAACTCGGCAGCAGCAGAGTGATCCGAAACTCTTCGCACCCCTGCTCGAGACCCGGGCATCGTATCGAGTATGAGCACTGCACCGACGCTTTCCGCACAATCCAGTGGCACCTTTTCGCTCGGCGGCAAGACCCCGGTTCACCGCCTCGGCTACGGCGCCATGCGCATCACCGGCGAGGGCATCTGGGGTCCGCCGAAGGACCGTGAGGAAGCCATCCGCGTCCTCAAGCGCACCGTCGAACTCGGCATTGATTTCATCGACACCGCCGACTCCTACGGCCCCTACGTCAGCGAAGAGCTGATCGCCCAGGCATTGCACCCCTATCCGAAGGGCGTGGTCATCGCGACCAAGGGAGGACTGGTCCGCACCGGGCCGAACCGCTGGCTGCCGGTGGGCCGGCCGGAGTACCTGGAGCAGGAAGTGGAGATGAGCCTTCGCCGATTGAAGCTCGAGCGCATCGACCTCTGGCAGCTCCATCGCATTGACCCGAAGGTGCCGGTCGAAGAGTCGCTCGCGCCTATCAAGAAGCTGCAGCAGCAGGGCAAGATCCAGCACGTCGGCCTCTCCGAGGTCAAGCCGCACGAGATCGAGCAGGCCCGCAAAGTGCTCGACATCGTCAGCGTGCAGAACCAGTACAACCTCGGTGATCGTCAGCACGAAGACGTTGTGAATTACTGCGAGCAGCACAACATCGGCTTCATCCCCTGGTATCCGGTCGCCGCCGGCAAGCTCGCGCGCGAGGGTGGTCCGCTCGACGCCGCAGCGAAGCGTCATGGCAACACGGTGGCGCAGCTCTCCATTGCCTGGCTGCTGCATCGTTCCCCAGTCATGCTGCCCATCCCGGGCACGTCGTCTGTCAAGCACCTCGAGGAGAACGTCGCTTCGGCCAGCGTCCAGCTTAGCCCTGAGGAGTGGAAGGCGATCGAAGACGACGCGGGCAAAAAGTAACTTCTCTCCACTCAAATACAGCGTGACCAGGAGGGCAGCCCAAGGGCTGCCCTCCTTCGTTTTGGCGCGATCTGGTGAGCAGTGCTTGACAGTCATTCCCGACCTTGTGCTACAGTCCGTAACATTATGAGCGGTAGCACATCTCAACCCGCCCCTCAGACCCACGACCCCGCCGGCCTCGGCGAACTGGAGCAAGCCATCCTTCGTACTGTCTGGCAGCAGCGCGAAGCGACGGCCGAGCAGGTCCGTGAGCAGCTTCGCGCCGCTGGCCGCGCGCTCAAGGAATCGACGGTTCGCACCGTCCTGCGCCGGCTCGAGGAGAAGGGCTACCTCGCCCACACTCTCAGCCAGCGCACGTTCGTCTACCGTGCCTCCGCGGATGGCCGCTCCGTCGCGGGGCGCGCGGTGCAGGGCATCGTCGATCGCTTCTGCGGCGGATCTGTAGAGGCTCTGCTGGTCGGCATGGTCGATGCCGAGGTTCTTACCGGCCGCGAACTGGAGCGGCTGGCCGCCAAGATCGCCCGGGCTCGCGAGAAGAACGTGCGGCCCCGGTAGTTTGATACGGCGCGGCGCACAAATCGCCGCAACCTTAAGCGTAGCAACCCAGGAGTTCACCCGATGCACTTCACCCAGATCCTCGGAGAGTCTGCCGTCCGCTCGCTCGCCCTTGCTGTCGTCGTTGCGCTGTTGCTGCGCGGCCTGCGCATCGAGCACGCACGCTTTCTGAAGCGCATCTGGACCGGTGTCCTCATGTTTTCGCTCGCCATGCCGCTACTCGTGGCCTTGCACATCCCACGGCTGACGCTCACATCGCCATGGTCCACGCCGCGCATGGTGATCGCTGCACCAGCACCGGCATCAGCGCGCATTCAGTCCGCGAGCTTCGATCTGCCGGCGCCGGCTCCGGCGACGAGCCCGACGACGCCCGGCCCCACGCTCCCAACCGAGCGCGGGTCGCGCCATTCGTCGCCAGCTGGAATCTCGATCCTGCCGCAGCTTCCTTCGATCCGGCTCTGGCAGTTTGGCTTGCTGGCATACATCGCAGTGACCGTCATACTGCTCGTCCGCGTTGTGCTCGGGCTATGGATGGCAGCCGAACTCTGGCGCACGGCGCAGCCCTTTGCGACGGACGAGATCACCGCGCCGGTGCGCCTCTCCCTGCAACTGCAATCGCCGGCCACTCTCGGCAGCGGCATCCTGCTGCCCCTCGACGCGCTTGGCTGGGACGCAGCGACGCTCACCGCCACGCTCGCGCATGAGGCTGAACATGTGCGCGAGGGCGACTTCTACCTGCAACTCGCCGCAACGCTGCATCTCTGTTTCTTCTGGATCAGCCCGCTCGCCTGGTGGCTGCGCTCGAAGCTGGCACACGTCAGCGAGATGCTCTGCGACCGCGCAGCGGTCGAGCGCACCGGCGATGGCCTGCGCTATGCCGAACTCCTGCTGCGCTTCGCAAACAGCGGCCACGCGCCTGCCGGCATGGTCGCGATGGCGCATGTCTCCGGGCTGTCGGAGCGCATCGAACGGCTGCTGGCCGACCCGCAGCTCACACGCATCATCATCCTCCGCCGTGGTCGCGCGGTGAGCGTCTGCGCTGCTTTGGTCATCTGCGCTCTGGCGTCGGCAGGAACCGTGAGACTTCTTGAGCCTCAAGTGGCGGTGCTCGCCGCCCCGCAGGCCCCGCCCGCACCCCCCGCACTAGTCGCGCCGTCCGCTCCTCCAGCCACGCCAGCTGCCAAGCCACCGGCCGCTGTAGCTGCCGATCGTGACATCACCGGCACAAGTGTCCCGGCCATCGCTGCAGACAAGCTCGCCGACGATGAGGACGCAAAGTTCGCATCGCTCGACGCTGACATCGACACGGATCATGAGTTCACCATCTGCGAGCCCGAAGGCACCGTCTGCTCCTTCCACGGTCGCACGGTTCCAGGCACGCACCCTGCTGGCGCCCTGCTATTCGAGCGCGATGGCAAGACCTACCTCATCGACGATCCCGCAACCGTGAAGCGGGTGCGCGAAGCGTTCGCGCCCCTGACCGAACTCGCGAAGCAGGCGGGGGAACTCGGCGCGCGTCAGGGACTGCTCGGCGTCGATCAGGGTGAATTGGGTGCGCTCACCGCAAAGCTCGCTGCTGAACAGGCGAAGATCGCAGGCGTTGCCGCGCAGTTCCAGAACCCGATCCACATCGAGCTGCCGAAGGATTTCTCGAAGGACGTACAGGCGATGACGGATGCTCAGGTGAAGCTCTCGCTCGAGCACGACACCCTCAGCCGCGAGCAGATCACAGCACTCGAGAAGCAGGCGAAGGAAGCTCAAGAACGCTTCGACCACGATATGCAGCAGTTCCGCTTCGACCAGAAGAAGTGGGACGAAGAGTGGACGAGCCATATGCGCGAGCAGACCGAACGAATGCGCAAAGAAATGGAGCCGCTCGAAAAGCAGATTCGCGAGCAGGCCAGCAAACAGGCAGCGCTCGGTGCGAAGCAGGCCCAGTTGGGCAGCCGGCAAGCAGAACTCGGCAGGGAACTACGCGCTCGCAGCCGGCAGGCGGAGCAGACCGTACATTCGCTGCTCGATCAAGCCCTGAAAAACGGCACAGCGAAGCCACTACCGTAACTGTTTCGGTGGCTATCTCGCTGGCGGTGCGGACGTGATGGTCGCGATGTGGAGCACATCGTTCTCCATGCGCCCGGTCACCCGCACCTCTTCCGCAGCAAACCGTCTGGCCCGTGACTGCGGCTCAAGCTGGTAGACGTGGTGGCCGTACCAGAGCCCATACTTTGAGCCCTTGCGCACGCACTCGCGCACACATTGGGCATCAGGCTTCATGTCGCTGGTGCGCTGGCAGTGTGTGCCACAATGCGTGTCGGTGATGAAACCTGTCCACATCGTCGGTGTCTCCGCACGGGCCACGCGGCACAGGACAGGACAGCACAGGACAAGAGAGACCATCGCAAGCAGCGGATACGCGCGCATACCAGACCTCCGCGGTGAGCGAGTGTAGCACCCAATTACCAAAACGCGCGCCTGGGGTGGTGGGCTGGGTCGCAGCCACTTGGCTCCATCGATTTGGACTTACCCGACCCGGAGTTGCGATCCGATCGGATGGTCGCGCGCATGAGACGATGAGCCCGCGAGGTGAGCCATGGCGGGCGGGGAACGAAGCCGAATCCTGTTCGCCACCATTGGCTCGCTGGGCGACCTGCACCCCTGCCTTGGCCTCGCGCAGGAACTCGAGCAGCGTGGCCACGCCATCACCATCGCTGCCGCCTCGTTCTACCGGAGTCACATCGAGTCGCTTGGCTTCGGCTTCCGCCTGCTGCGGCCCGACTGGGACCCGACGGACAGCGAGATGATCGCCCGCTGTTCCGATCCGCGCCGCGGCTACGAAATCCTGATGCGCGAGCTCATCCTGCCGGAGCTCGCCGGTACTGCCGACGACCTGCTTCGCGCGCTCGACGATCAGGACCTGCTGATCTCCGGGGAGCTTGTCTTCGCGACGCCCCCCGTCGCTGAATCGCTGGGCGTGCCCTGGGTCTCGCTGATCCTCTCGCCCTGCTCGTTCACCTCGGTGTACGACCCGCCTCTCTACGCGAACGCACCAGAGCTCTACCGCTTCCGCAACGCTGGTCCATTTATCAATCGCGCGTTGCTCAACCTGGGCAGGGCGGCGACACGGCAGTGGTGGCAGCCCGTGCGGGCGCTGCGGCGCCAGCTTGGCGTGCGCGAACAGTGCGATCCGCTGTTTGTGGACAAGCTCGCTGCGTCGCTCGTGCTCGCGCTTTTCTCGCGGGCGCTCGCGATGCCGCAGCCAGACTGGCCAGCCGACGTCGTGCAGCCGGGCTTCGTCTTTGCGGAGGCAGCCAATGGCGTGGTGCGCGATCCGCAGATCGCGTCGTTCCTGGCTGCGGGGGAGGCGCCGCTGCTATTTACGCAAGGCTCAACTGCGGTGCATGACGCTAGAGATTTCTTCAGCGTTGCCGTTGTCGCCGCCCGCGCGCTCGGACGCCGCGCTCTGCTCATCGGGCCGAAGACACCGCGCGAAGAACCCGATGTCCTCGCCATTCCGTATGCGTCCTATGCCGAGGTGTTTCCGCACGCCGCGGTCATCGTTCACCAGGGCGGCTCCGGGACGACGGGCGAAGCGATGCGCGCAGGCAAGTCTCAGCTAATCGTGCCGTACGGATGGGATCAGTTCGACAATGCCGCGCGAATCGCTCGTCAGGGTGCCGGCCTCTGGCTTGCGCGCAATCGCTTCACAGCGGCGACTGCCGTCACCGCGCTAGCCAAACTGCTCGCCAATCCGTCCTACGCACAGGCAGCTACATCTATGGCTGAGCGAGTGCGCACCGAGCCTGGCGTTCCCGCCGCGTGTGACGCAATCGAAGCATTGCTCGCGCAAAGGAAAAGGGGCGAACCCATCGGGCTCGCCCCCTGTGCCGAACGCACGTAAGTGCGCTGACTAGACTTCCTTCACGCCATCGACGAACGCCTTCAGCCGGCGTGAACGCGACGGGTGCCGCAGCTTGCGCAGGGCCTTGGCTTCGATCTGCCGGATGCGCTCGCGCGTCACCTGGAAGCTCTGGCCCACTTCTTCCAGCGTGTGCTCGGAGCCGTCCTCGAGGCCAAACCGCATCTTGATCACGCGCTCCTCGCGCGGGGTCAGGGTACGCAGCACCTGCGAGGTGTACTCCTTCAGGTTCACGCTGATGACCGCCTCGGATGGCGAGACCGCCTGCCGGTCCTCAATGAAGTCGCCCAGGTGCGAGTCCTCCTCTTCACCGATGGGCGTCTCAAGCGAGATCGGCTCCTGCGCGATCTTGAGCACCTTGCGCACCTTGGCCACCGGGATGTCCATGCGCTTGGCGATCTCTTCGGAGGTGGGCTCGCGGCCCAGCTCCTGCACCAGCTGCCGCGACGTGCGGATCAGCTTGTTGATCGTCTCGATCATGTGCACCGGAATGCGGATGGTGCGTGCCTGGTCGGCAATAGCGCGGGTGATCGCCTGGCGAATCCACCAGGTCGCGTAGGTCGAGAACTTGTACCCGCGACGGTATTCGAATTTGTCGACCGCCTTCATCAGGCCGATGTTGCCTTCCTGAATCAGGTCAAGGAACTGCAGGCCACGGTTCGTGTACTTCTTCGCGATCGAGACGACGAGGCGCAGGTTGGCCTCGATCAGCTCTCGCTTCGCGCGCTCCGCGTCCATGTCGCCCTGGATCATCTCGCGCTGTGTGCGCTTCAGGTCCGCAATGGAGACACCGATCTCGCTCTCCAGCCGATCGAGATCCGTCTTGCAGTTCTTCTGCTGGCGGCGATACTCCTTGCGCAACTCCTCGCTCTTCGACGAGTCGTGCTTCTGGTCGAGCGACTTGATCTGCCGCTCCAGCGTGCGCATGGAGTCGACCGTCTTATTCACCTTGTCGAGCAGGCGCTTGCGCTCGGCGTTGGTGTACTTCAGCTCGCGCACGATGCGCGACACCTGCACACGCTCCCGACCCATCAGCCAGCGCGTCTTGCGGTACTCCTTGGCCTTGGTCTTCGGATTCAGCGTGTCCAGCTTCTCGAGCAGGACCTGCGCCTTCTTCTGGTGCTTGACAAGCGTGTCGATGCGAACCGCCGTCGCCTTCACGCGCGCCTGCAGCACCTCTTCGGTGATCTCTTCTTCGTCGAAGATCACCACTTCCTTGATATTGCGCACGCCGCGTTTCAGGTCTTCGCCAAGCGCGACCACTTCGCGGATCACGATCGGCGACCGCGAGATCGCCTTCAGCACGCGCAGCTGTCCGCGCTCGATGCGCTTCGCGATCTCGACCTCGCCTTCGCGGGTCAGCAGCGGCACCGTGCCCATCTCGCGCAGGTACATGCGGACGGGGTCGTTGGTCTTTTCGAGCGTCCCCGGCGTCAGGTCCAGCTCGACGTCATCGCCCTCTTCGGCGTGCTCCGCGTCGAACTTTTCGGCCCCGAACTTGGGCTCGCCCTCGAGCAGGTCAATGCCCTGGGTATTAATGGTCGTGATCAGGTCATCAAGGTCGTCCGCCGAATGCATGTTGTCCGGCAGCAGGTCGTTCACCTCACCGTAGGTGAGGTAGCCCTTCTCCTTGCCCTGATCCATCAACTTCTGGATATCGTCTTCGTACTTGTCGTCGATTGCCAAAGCGCGTTCCGTCTCCCGCGTTATCTCGCCGCTGACGCAGCCCTCTGTCGTAGGCCGCCGCAGTAATGTTTCGATCTCTATGGGTGAAGATGCGCTGTAAAGGCCACTCAGTGGCTGGTGCCCACGGTCGCAAGACCTTAGCGGGCAAATCGACGCAGTCTCCTGGACAGAGAGGGTCAGGATATCATGTGGGGCTCGTCACCCTCGGGGTATCCCGCATCCCCTACTCTCCGTTAGATGTGCTTGCCGGCAATTCGTTTCAGGGTGTTTGCGCCTGACGCAACGACGACAACAGCGGCTACGAACCGGGCGCCAGCGCCACCTGCCGCTCCGCCAGCGAGCGCAGCCGCATGTCAAGCGCCATCCGCTCCGTAACTAACGCCGTCACGGCCGCCAGGTCGCCCTTTCGCTCCGCATCCGCGATCGCCGCTCGTGCCCTCCGCTGCCGCCGCTCCAACCAGTGCTGCTCAAGCGTTAAGAGAGCCCCGTCCAACTCCTCCCGGGTCACTGGCTCAGTCTCCCGCATCAGCACTTGGGCCACCAGGGCCCGTGCTTCGGGCGCCTCAAGCGCGTCCAGCGGCGCTCCCCCGGTGCGTTGGCGCAGCAGTTCAAGCGTCGACCGCACCCCGAGCCCCTCAAAGTGCTCCGGCTCGGCCGTCAGCGCCTCGGCAGCGTGGCGGAAGGTCGCGCCGTCCACCGGCCCCGTGAGCGCTCGCACCAGCAGCCGCTCGCACTCGGACAGTCCGGACGCGGACGCCGGCACCGCGACCTGCTGCGCGCGCTTTGACGCAGCCTGTTTCAGCTCCTGTCGCAGCAGGGCCGAGTCGATGCCCAGCTTCTGCGCTGCATCCTGAGCGAACTCATCCCGGGCAATCGCATGGGGCAGCCGCCGGATGTGCGGCAGCAGGTAGTTCACCGCCTCCACCTTGCCCTGCGCCGTCCGCACCGGATAGAGCTTGCGCGCCCGTTCAATCAGGTAATCGGTATGCCGCAGTGCGCCCTTCAGCGCCTCCGCGTAGGCCTGCACCCCGCGCTCGCGCACAAAGCGATCCGGATCGAGACCGCCTTCGAGCGTCACCACCCGGACCTCGAAGCCCTCTTCCGTCAGAAGTGCAATCGACTTCTCCGCTGCGTTGGCGCCTGCCGTGTCCGGGTCGAAGTTCACCACCAGCCGCGTCGTGTACCGCCGCAGCAGACGCGCCTGGTGCTCGGTGAAGGCCGTGCCGCTGGTCGCAATCACCGGGGTTACCCCTGCCGCAAAGACCGAGATGCAGTCCATCTGGCCTTCCACCAGCAGGGCGAAGTTCTGCTGCCGGATGGTCTGCCGAGCCTTGTCCAGGTTGAACAGCACCTGGCCCTTTGAATAGAGCGGCGTCTCCGGCGAATTCAGGTACTTGGGGCCGCTCTTCTCGTCCGAATCGAGCGAGCGCGCCGTGAAGGCGATCACCCGGCCCTGCTCATTGCAGATAGGAAAGGTGATGCGCTTGCGGAAGCGGTCATAGGCGCGGCCGCCGCCCGTCTCGCCCTCCTGCTCCTTGTAGCTGAACAGGCCCGAGACCCTCAGCGCCTCAACCGGCCCTGCGCTGCTCAGCCGGTCGCGCAGTCCGTTCCAGCCCTCGGGCGCATAGCCGATGCGAAACTTCGCGATCGTCTCTGGCTTCAGGCCGCGACCAGTCAGATATTCGCGTGCCCTCGCTCCCTCTGGCGCCTTCAGTTGGCCTTCAAACCACGCCGTTGCCTGCTCGTGCAGCTCCAGCAACTGCCCGCGCAGCCTGCTCTCGGCGGCCTCTTCCGGGGAATGAAACTCTCGCTTCGGCAGCGGAATGCCGCACTTCTGCGCCACCAGCTTCACCGCCTCCGGAAAGCTCAGCTTGTCGATCTCCTGGACAAACTTGAAGACGTCGCCCGATACCCCGCAGCCGAAGCAGTGATAGAACTGCCCGCCCACATGTACCGAGAACGATGGCGACTTCTCGCCATGAAACGGGCAGAGCCCGGAGTAATTCTGGGCGCCAGACTTCTTCAGCGTGATGTACTCGCCGATCACGCGAACGATGTCCGCCTGCTGTTTGACTGTCTGGCTGAAGTCCGACATGGGGTGTGCAGGTCCATTCTCGCCTGTCGCACGCACAGGTCAACCTGTCGTCGGTCACGTCAGGTGTGGAAAGACGGTCCGAACGTCACACTATGTGAACTCAATGGGAGCCGAAGAGGCCGCGTTTCGCGTCTCGGCGTCCGACAGGGCCTGGCCGGCAGAGCCGTGTCGCCGGTCGGGTAGAGATCTGGCTCTGGGACGTGAAACGCGCCATGCCGCAGACCGGATCAATGGCTCTGCGAGATGGCGTTGGCCGGCCGCTTCAGCGCCCGGCCAACGCTAAGTCCTTACCTGCCGCCGCCCACAAAGATCTGCTCCGCCGCCTGTGTCCGCGTGTTCGGTGCCGAGACCTGCACCCGCAGGTTCACCACGTTCTTCGCATTCGGGGGCGGCGTCACCCGCAGCTCGTACTGGTTCGCCAGCTTGCGGTTGATCTCCTGGAGATACGGCGTGAAGTTCACCGGGTTTGAGAAGCCCTGATAGAAGAACTCGCCGCCGATCGCCTGCGACAACTGCGTCAGGTAGTTCTGCCCGCTGTCCACGCCAGCCGCGGTCCGGTCGGCGAAGCCCGCATCGCGGTAGTAGATCGAGTACACCACCACCTCGTTGCGCACCAGGTCGCGGATCGTGTTGTTGATGTACGGGCTGTTCGGGTCATAGCGCAGGCCAGCGTAGCGATCCACTCCGTCGGTGATCATGACCACCTCGCGCCGCACGTCAGGGCTGTGCTCCGGCCAGCGCTTCAGCAGGTCGCTCAGCGCGAAGTAGGGGCTGCTGCTGGCGCCCGGCACCGCGCTCGTCATGCGCAGCGAGCCGGCTACCTTGGCGTGGTCGGTGGAGAGCGGAGCCGCGAACTGCGCTGTGCCGTTGCGCATGTAGGCCACGCCGACCTCGGTCGTGGGCGGCTGCTGGTTGATAAAGTCCGCCAGCTCTTTCTGGTGCAGGCTCAGGCTCGTGCGTGCGCTGTCATCGATCAGCACGACAAGCTGCAGATCCGGCCGCGTGCCCTGCCCGGTGTAGTGACGCCACTCCGTGACCGGCGCGTCCTTGCCCAGCACCTTTGCGTGCACCGCGCTCTGCGGCACCGCCTGCATCGCCTCGCCGCCCTTCTTTGGGACAACGGTCACCACGGTGCCTGCACCGGCACCTTCCGCTGATCCCGTACCCGGGCCTTCGCTCTGGGCAGAGAGCGCTGGTGACGCCGCGAACGCGACGCCCAACGAAAGAGACAGCAATGAAGTAAGTGTCCAACGGTGTTTCATATCGTGAGTTCCTCTGTCTTCCTACTAAACAAGATGAAGCTCCACCCCGGTTCGGCGCGGGTGTTTTTCACCCTTTGTTACTCTGAACCCCAGTCGGGGAATGGAGTCTCCCCGCGCGGGCAATCGCGGAAACCGCCACACTGGCTGATGACTCCTGCCCATACCAGCCGCACCGCGCGCCCACGGCCGCCTGCGGTCGAACGACCGGAGGCAGGAGTGGTCCTTTACCTGTTAGTTGCCCTGGGCAGCGCCATCGGCGGATGCCTGCGCTATGGCATCACCCGCGCCCTGCTCAACGTCAGCCCCGGCACCACTCGCGCCACCCTGCTGATCAACGTGCTCGGCTCCTTTGCCATCGGCTACCTCGGCAATCTCACGGTCTCCGGCAGCCGCTTCCAGAGCTCTGAGGCGGTCCGCATCTTCCTGATGGTCGGTATCTGCGGCGGCTTCACCACGTTTTCGTCCTTCAGCCTGCAGAACTTCTACCTGCTGCGCTCGGGCCTTTGGGGGCGCGCGCTGCTGAATGCCGGGCTCTCCGTCCTGCTCTGCCTGGGGGCTGTCGGAGTGGGATATCTCCTGGCCCAGCGCACCACCCACCAGCTCGCCATTACGCAGACCAGCACGGAAAAGACCGCGGGCTGACACTCGCCACTCACCCGCCGTCCCGGGGCGCTGGCCGCGGGTGAGAGTTCCTGCTCTGTGTTGCTCACCGGGCCCTCCACCTCGCTTTGATATTCTTGCGGCGAAACAGTCGATACGAACAGGACATCGAAGCACGCATGGCGACCTCCGCACCTCCTGCCCTCGAGCGCCCTCTCTGCGTGGACCTCGATGGCACCCTGGTCAAATCGGACACCCTGGTCGACTCGCTGCTGCTGCTCGTTCGCACGGAGCCGCTGAACGCGCTACAGAGCCCGCTCTGGGCGCTACGCGGCAAGGCCCATCTCAAGCGCGAGGTCACCAGCCGTGTCTCGCTCAACGTCGAGCACCTGCCCTACAACCGCTCGCTGCTTGAATATCTGATGGCGCAGCGTGGCCAGGGCCGCAAGCTCTATCTCGCCACTGGCGCCGACTCCGCGCTCGCTCATCGTGTCGCTGACCATCTCGGCATCTTCGAGGGCGTGCTCGCCTCCGACGGCAGCACCAACCTCACCGGGTCCAACAAGCTGGCCGGCTTCCGCGAGCGCTTCGCCGGCCCCTTCGACTACATCGGCAACGCGCATCCCGATCTGCCACTGCTCGCCGCGGCGGAGACCCCGATGTTGGCCAACCCCGACCTCCGGCTGCGCGTGGCCCTGCGCTCGAGCGGCGTCAAGGCCGAGCGCACGTTTACCGACCGGGCCTCCACCGCGCGCGTCCTGACCAAGACCATCCGCGTGCATCAGTGGGCGAAGAACGCGCTGATCTTCCTGCCCGTGCTGCTCGCGCACCGGCTCGGTATGCGCCCCGTGCTGGCGGCCGTGTTCGCCTTCCTCTGCTTCTCGCTCTGCGCCTCGGCCACCTACATCGTCAACGACCTGCTCGACATCGAGGCCGATCGCCAGCACCCGCGCAAGCGCCTGCGCCCATTCGCCTCGGGCAATCTTTCGGTGGCGACAGGTGTCGCGATCTCGGCCGTGTTCCTGCTCGCCTCATTCACCGCCGCCGTCCTGCTGCTGCCATATGCGTTCCTTGGCTGGCTTTCGCTCTACCTGGTGACGACGCTTGCGTACTCGCTTGCGCTCAAGCGCATCGTCATCCTCGACGTGGTCGTCCTGTCGACGCTCTACACCCTGCGCATGCTCGCCGGCGCCGCCGCCACGACAACGCACATCTCCCCCTGGCTGGCCGCGTTTTCGATCTTCATCTTCCTGTCGCTCGCCATGGTCAAGCGCTTCAGCGAACTGCAGAACGTGCGCGATGCCGGCTCGCAGATCACCAACGGCCGCGGCTACCTGCTGAACGACATCGAGCAGGTCCGCTCCTTCGGCACCTCGAGCGCCTTCGCCTCCGTCGTTGTCTTCGCGGTCTACATCGGCCAGCCCGACGTCTTCGGGCTCTACCCGCACCACCAGCGCCTGTGGCTGATGCCGCCGCTCATGATCCTCTGGCTGTGCCGTGTGTGGCTGCTGGCCTCGCGCGGCGAACTCGATGAGGATCCGGTCGTCTTCGCCCTGACCGACCGCATGAGCCTACTGATGGGCCTCGGCGCTGTGCTGATCGCGCTCGCCTCTTTGTAGCGCGCGTCCTGATCCCTCTTCGTGAAAATGTTCCCTCTCGTGCGTCGAATCGCCGGGACCGGTGTCTAAGGGCACAGGCTTCCGTCCACTCTTACGTTTGCCGTCTCTGCCGAAGGAGATCTCCGTCGCATGCGCACTGCTCTCTCTGTCCCGACTCTCGTTCTCCTGCTCGCAACGTCTGCCCTGCACGCTCAGCAGGCCGCGCCGGTCTCGCTCACGATCTACAACCAGAACTTCGCCCTCGCGCGCACCACGGTTGACCTCGCTCTCAAGCCGGGCACCACGGAGGTCACGACGACCGAAGTCACCAGCCAGCTCGAGCCTGACTCGGTCGTGCTGCGCGACCCTGCCGGCAAACACAGCTTTTCCGTGGTCGAGCAGAACTACGACGCCGGCATCGTCAATCAGGATTGGCTGCTCCAGAAGTACGAAGGCAAGACGATCGACTTCGAACTGGGCAGCTATCAGGACGAGAAAACTCACCAGCAGATTCCAGTGATCAAACCGGGACGCATCCTGCGCGCGTCTCCCCCGCTGGTCGAAGTGGACGGACGCATGCAGTTCCAGCTTCCCGGGACACCGCTCTTCCCCGCGACCACCGACGGCCTGCTGCTGAAGCCCACGCTGCGCTGGCAGATCGCGAGCGAGCAGCCCGCCTCCTTTCCCGCGGAGCTCAGCTACATCACGCGCGGCTTCACCTGGTCGGCGACCTACAACCTCCTCGTAGGCAAGGGCAACGGCGGCAGCGCCACCGAGTCGATGGACCTGGTTGGCTGGGTCACGATGAACAACGAATCCGGCGTGGACTTTCCGCAGGCCGCCATCAAGCTGATCGCTGGCAACGTCGCACGAATCCAGCCGGCGGTCATGGCTGGCGCTGCCGTGAATGGAAAGGTCTACGAGCAGATGCAGACTGTGACCCAGGAGAACTTCGACGACTTCCACCTCTACGACCTGAACCGGATCACGTCCCTGCGCAGCGGCGAGACCAAGCAGATCGAGTTCCTGGCAGGCAGCTCCATACCGATCACGCGCAGTTACGAGTACGAGCCTGCCCCCGGCTTCGCGCCCATCGAGGGTGGCGGAGTCGCCAGCCTCGATCGCAACTTCAATCCCGCAAACGGCCCCGGACGCGTCACCATCGTGAACGAGTTCACCAACTCCGCGGCCAATCACCTCGGCGTGCCCATGCCGGCTGGCAGGCTGCGCCTCTACCGCCGCGACTCGCATGGAGCCGTCCAGTTGGCTGGCGAAGCCGAAATCCCCCACACACCGCGCAACGAGACGGTTCGCTTCGTCACCGGGGACGCCTTCGACATCAAGGGCAAGCGTACCCAGACCGACTTCCACGTCGACTCCACGCACCGCTTCATCGATGAGAGCTTCTCGATCGAGATGAAGAACCAGAAGGACCAGCCCGTCACCGTGCACGTCATCGAGCACCTCAACCGCGCGGCCAACTGGAAGATCATCGACCGCTCGAAGGAGTACCAGAAGCGCGATGCGTGGACGGTCGATTTCCCCATCACCATCCAACCCGAATCGACCGGCAGCGTGGCCTATACCGTCCACTACACCTGGTAGACGCCTAAGGAGCCGACTTACCCGCTCATTCAGGGGCCCGGGGGGAACTCCTTGGTCATCAGGCTGGCCGTTGCCCCTGATACCCTAAGACCATTCATGGCAGCCAGCACCACATCCCCCGAGTCCTCGCCCGCACCCACGCCTGCGAGCACGCCAGCGCGTGCGCCCGAGTTTGAGTCCTGGGGACGCTACCCCCGGCATGTCGCCGAGGTGGCGCCGCTCTTCTGGCGCAGTGACTTTCCGCTGCGTGTGCCCCGCGAGACCATGCTGGCCGTCGGCCTCGGCCGCTCCTATGGCGACTCCTGCCTGCTCGATGGCGGTACCCTGCTTGGCGCGCGAGGCCTCGATCGCTTCATCGCCTTCGACCAGGCCACCGGCCTGCTGCGCTGCGAGGCTGGCGTCTCGCTCGCAGAAATCCTCGCCTTCGCGGTCCCCCGCGGCTGGTTCCTGCCCGTCTCGCCAGGGACAAAATTCGTCACCGTTGGTGGTGCGATTGCCAACGACGTCCACGGCAAGAACCACCACGTCGCCGGCACCTTCGGCTGCCACGTGCCGCGCTTCGAGCTCGTTCGCTCGAATGGTGAAAGCTACGAGTGCACCGCCACGCAAAATCCATCGCTCTATGAAGCGACCATCGGCGGCCTCGGCCTCACCGGCCTGATCACCTGGGCCGAGGTGCAGCTCCGCCCTATCGTCTCGCGCAAAATTCGCCAGGACTCGATCAAGTTTGTTGGCCTCAATGAGTTCTTCGCGCTGTCACGCGCGTCGCAGCACCTCGAGTACACCGTCGCGTGGATCGACTGCGTCTCCACCGGCAAGAACTTCGCCCGCGGCATCTTCATGCAAGGCGATCACTCCGCCATTCCCGAGCCGCTCACGCCCTCCGGCAAGCCGAAGCTCACCATGCCCTTCGATCTGCCCGAGTTCCTGATGAACAAGGCCACCATCGGCGCGTTCAACACGGCCTATTACGGCCGGCAGTTCGCGAAGCAGAAGACCGGCCTCATCGACTACGAGCCGTTCTTCTACCCGCTCGACTCCATACACCAGTGGAACCGCGCCTACGGCAAGAGCGGCCTCCTGCAGTTCCAGTGCGTGATGCCCTGGGAATCAGGCGACTTCCAGGAAGGCTTCACCCGCCTGCTCAAGTCCATCACCGCCTCCGGCCTGGGCTCGTTCCTCGCCGTGATCAAGATCTTTGGTGACGTGCGCTCGCCCGGCATGATGAGCTTTCCCGCGCCCGGCCCCATGATCGCGCTCGACTTCCCGGTGCGCGCTGAGCGCAGCTTCGACCTCGTCGACCGCCTCGCCGATATCACCGCCGAATGTGGCGGCAAGATGTACCCGGCGAAGGACGCCCGCATGTCGCCGCGCCACTTCCAGCAGTTCTATCCGCAGTGGCAGGACTTCGCCCGCTTCATCGATCCGGCCTTCTCCTCGGCTTTCTGGCAGCGAGTGACCGCCATTGGCTGATCGCGTCCCCTATCCGCCGCGCACCATCCTCGTGCTCGGAGCCACCTCTGCCATCGCCATGGCCGTGCAGCGTCAGCTCGCGACGCCAAACGCGCACTTCTTCCTGGTCGCGCGCTCGAAGGAGAAGCTGAACGCCGTCGCACAGGACCTGCTGGTCCGCGGCGCCGCTGCGGTCGACATGGTCGTCACGGACCTGGACGACACCACGCAGCATCCCGCGCTGCTGGCGAGTGCGCTATCCCGGCTCGGCACACTCGATCTCGCGCTGCTCGCACACGGCGTGCTCGGCGATCAACTTGCTGCGCAATATGACTACGCAACGGCCGAGCGGGTGCTGGTCACGAACTTCCTCTCGCCAGTCTCACTGCTCACGTGGCTCGCCAACTGCTGCGAGCAGCAGGGACGCGGCACGCTCGCCGTCATCAGCTCGGTCGCTGGCGATCGCGGACGCAAGAGCAACTACGTCTACGGCGCCTCGAAGGGCGCGCTCGATACGTTCCTCTCCGGGTTACGAAACCGGCTGGACCGCCGCGGTGTGCACGTGCTCACTATCAAGCCCGGCTTTGTGGCCACGCCGATGACCGCGCACATCCCACGCAACCGGCTCTTCGCCACCCCCGAGGCCGTTGCGGAAGGCATCCTGCGCGCCATCCGCACCCGCAAGGATGTGCTCTATGTGCCGTGGTTCTGGTGGCCCATCATGAGCATCATCCGCGCCGTTCCCGAGCGCCTCTTCAAGACGCGCGACCTCTAACGACTCACCTACCGCGCGATCCACACCACTGCCAGTCCGTTCGGTGGGACGGTGATGTCCAGGTTGCCTTCCTGTAGGCGGCTCTGCTCCTCCGGCTTCTCGATTGCGATCGACCTGAGCTGCTGCACCTGCGCCTGCGTGGGGTTGGGCGGCGAGCCCATCTTCTGCCAGGCTGTCTGCGTGTCGCCGTGTTCGGCATCCACGCGGCGAATCGTCACCGCCGCAGTGCTCGACCCGCGCACGGCCAGCCGGAACTGCCGCGGAGCCCCGCTCTGGCCCGGTTCGACGCCATTCCACAGCGCGATGCGCAGGCTGCCATCCGCTGCGCGCGTCACCAGAGCATCCTGCCCGCGGTCGCTTGCCAGCCGCTCCGTGCCCAGCGCATGCAGCAGGCTGAACGCCCGCAGCGCCGGCTTCGGAATGCCCAGCTCTGCGACCAACCCGTAGCCGCCGTAGAACGGCGTCTTCACCACGCCCTGCTCTTCGAACACATCGGAGAAGGCCCAGTAGGACATCATCTGCGCCTTATCGCCGCACTCCGCGATGCTGCGCGCGAGCCACGGCCCCATGTAGATCGAGTCGGTGATCTCCGGCTGATTCATGTACGTCGCGTTGTACTCACTCCAGATCAGCGGCATCTGCGGCATGGCCGAATGCGCGATCTGCTGATGCACCTTCTCGACCGCGGCGCACACCATGCCGTGTGGCGCGATCGTCGGGTGCGGCCCTGTCCCGAACACATCGGCGGCCGTGTCGTTGCCGTAGACGTGCGTCGAGACGAAGTCGAGAGGCACATGCTCAGCCGCGGCATGGGCAATCATTGCGTCCACCCACGCGGCCTGCGCGGTCGCCGGGCCGCCCACCCGCAACCGCGGATTCGCCGTCTTCACCGCGCGTGCGGCGTGATCGTAGAGCTCGAAGTAGGTTGACTGCGCCGGGCGGCCGGTCCAGAAGTCGATGTTCGGTTCGTTCCAGACCTCGAAGTACCAGCTCGCCACCTCATCGATGCCGTAGCGCTCGACCAGGTGCCGCGTGAACGCCTCGACCAGCGCGCCCCATTGGTTGTAGTCGGCGGGCGGAGAGACGACCTGCTTGTACCAGAACGCATGCAGATCCTGACGCGCGGCCATCTTCTTCGGCATGAAGCTCAGCTCGATAAACGGCTTCACGCCATTCGCGAGCAGCGCGTCGTAGATCTGGTCCACGTACGACCAGTTGTAGACCGGCTTGCCGTCCTTGTCCGTGTCGTACACGCCGACTTCGTCATCGAAAATGGCGTGAAACCGCACATAGGTGAAGTCAGTCGCGGCCTTCACGGTGCGCAGATCGAGCTGATAGCTCTCACGGAGCGCAAGAATGGCACGCCCGGAGCCGAACATCTGCTCCCAGTTGTGCGGCAGCGGCGTCCCCGCAGCCTTCGCATCGATTGTGACTGTCTCGGTGGCAGAGGGCGAGGAGGGCTGCCCGGCAGCGCTGCCTGTGGCGAGGAGAGACACGAGCAGGCCAGCACCGCAGAGCAGGGAAGCGCGGGTGTTCACGTGCGAATCGATCAAGAGAGCCTCCGGCAGTTCTCTAGATGCAGAGAACCAGCCGCGTGCGCCGCCCAACCGTGGCTAGAGCTCCTTGACGTACACCTTCCGCGCGAGCCCGAGCTTCTCCATCAGCCAGATCGCGTAGTAGTTCGGATCGAACTCGTACCAGGCCAGGCCGTGCCGTGCGCTCACCGGGTGCGCATGGTGGTTGTTGTGCCAACCCTCGCCGCCGGTCAGCAGCGCCACCCACCAGTTATTGCGGCTGTCGTCGCGCGTGTCATACCGCCGCGAACCCCACAGATGCGTCGCCGAATTCACCAGCCAGGTCACGTGCAGGCCGATAACGGCTCGCAGGAACACACCCCACAGCACCGCGCGCCAGCCGCCCCACGCCAGCAACCCGATCCCCGCCAGCGTGACTGGCACGAAGTGGAAGCGATCCAGCCAGCGGTAGTACGCATGTTGCGTCAGGTCCGGCGTGTAGCGCTGCAGTGACGGGTCCTGGTTGTGCAGCGTGCCGTGCAGGATCCAGTCCATGTGCGCCCACCACGTGCCCTCGCGCGGCGAATGCGGATCGCCCGGCTTGTCCGTGAGCTGGTGGTGAAGCCGATGCACGCCCACCCAGTAGATCGGGCCGCCCTGCAGCGCCATCGTGCCGCAGGTGGCGATGAAGTACTCCAGCCAGCGTGGCACCGCATAGCCGCGGTGCGTCAGCAGCCGGTGGTACCCGATCGCGATCCCCAGGTTCTGGCCGAAGATCCACATCACCGCGAACGCGATCAGCGCCTTCCATGACGGAAAAAACAGCGCGACGATCGCCAGCGCATGGAACACACCCAGGGCGACCGCAAACACCCACTTTAGCGGCCCGTGGTGCTGCTCGGGGCGGGGCAGGGCATTGGAGTTGCCGGCGGCGTTCAGGATGGGTAGGTCGGTCACGGAGGTGTCCGGACCGGAGGCATCGGGAGCCGTCGCAACGTCAGGGAGAGGAGTTGTCTGCATCACGTCTCAGCTTACCGTCGGTCGCCCGGGCCGCCTTGTAAGAGTTCCGTCACCGCGCGCCCCGTCCACGGGGCTGCCCGGCAGATTTCACTTCCTGCAAAAGTTGGATAATTATTAGCGTTCAGGCGTCCTCCGCCTTGAATGTGGGGGTAGCGGCTCCTATACTGGAAATGCGACCGTAAGGGTACGAGTTTCACCCCAAGTGGGGCGGGACCCCTCTCCCGGCGCTTGCCATCATGCTCCGACTGACCAAAAAAGCCGACTACGGACTCATGGCGCTCAAGTACCTAGCCGAGCACCGCGACCGGCCCTCGCTCAGTGCGAAGGACATCTCCGAGGCTTACGGCATTCCGCCCCAGTTGCTGGCGAAGATTCTGCAGCGGCTCACCAAGGTCGGCCTGCTGCGCTCGCACGCTGGCATCAACGGCGGTTACTCACTCTCCCGGGACGCGGACGCCATCACGGCCTTCGAAGTGATCCACGCCATCGACGGCCCTCTGTTCATTACTTCCTGCGGCGGACCGACCACGGGCTCCACCCGCTCCTGCGACCTTCTTGAGAGCTGCACCATCAAAGAACCGCTCAGCAAGGTCAACGACAGCATCTCGGATCTGCTCAAGGCGATCCGTATCGCCGATCTGGTGGACAGCGTCCCCTTCGACCTCCGGAAACAGAATCGGCGGCATCACCCTCAGCCCAGCGGCGAACAACACCCTCTGGTCACACTCGGCTAGACGCAACCAATAGCAAGGGACGACATCATGAGCAGGAACACCTTCGACGACGACTCCACCGCAGTACCAGCCGCTACCGCAGCGGTTGCGGCCGACGGCAATGCCAACACCACGACCGGCCCGCACGGCGTCAAGCTGCCCATCTACATGGACAACCACGCCACCAGC
The DNA here is from genome assembly GCF_051025295.1 of Candidatus Dedyshia acidiphila. Lineage (NCBI taxonomy): Bacteria > Pseudomonadati > Acidobacteriota > Terriglobia > Terriglobales > Acidobacteriaceae > Candidatus Dedyshia > Candidatus Dedyshia acidiphila. Next base: position 121,875 of record NZ_JBMGJV010000002.1, read on the forward strand.
CCGCTCGACCCGCGCGTGCTCGAGGCCATGATGCCCTACCTGACCGGCATCTTCGGCAATGCGGCCAGCCGCAACCACGCCTTCGGCTGGGAAGCGGAAGAGGCGGTCGAAACCGCCCGCGGCCAGGTTGCCAAGCTCATCGGCGCCACGGCGAAGGAGATCATCTTCACCTCCGGCTCCACCGAGAGCAATAACCTCGCCCTGAAGGGCATCGCGGAGATGTACCGCGAGCGCGGCAACCACATCATCACGCAGGTGACGGAGCACAAGGCTGTCCTCGATACCTGCAAGCGGCTCGAAAAGTCCGGTTACCGGGTCACCTATCTGCCAGTGAAGGCTGACGGCCTGATCGATCTCGAAGACCTGAAGCGCGCCATGGATGACAAGACCATCCTGGTCAGCATCATGTTCGCGAACAACGAGATCGGCGTCATCCAGCCAGTCACCGAGATCGGCAAGCTCTGCCACGAGCGCAATGTGATCTTCCACACGGACGCGGTCCAGGCTGTCGGCAAGATTCCGGTCGACGTGCAGTCGATGAACATCGACGTGCTCTCGCTGACGGCGCACAAGCTCTACGGCCCCAAGGGTGTTGGCGCGCTTTACGTTCGCCGCCGCAACCCGCGTGTCCAGATCTCCGAGCAGATCAACGGTGGCGGCCACGAGCGCGGCATGCGCTCCGGCACGCTCAACGTTCCGGGCATTGTTGGCCTCGGCAAGGCCTGCGAGATCGCCGGCCAGGAGATGGCGAAGGAGGCCGAGCGCCTCAGCCATCTGCGCGACAAGCTCCAGGCGAAGCTCGAGGGTGCGCTCGACTATATCCACGTCAACGGCTCCATGGATCACCGTCTGCCCAACAACCTCAACATCAGCTTCGTCTACGTTGAGGGTGAGTCTCTGCTGATGGGTATCAATGACGTCGCGGTTTCAAGCGGTTCGGCCTGCACCTCCGCGACGCTTGAGCCATCGTATGTATTGAAGGCGCTGGGCCTGGGCGACGACGTCGCACACAGCTCCATCCGCTTCGGGCTGGGTCGCTTCAACAGCGAAGCCGAGGTGGACTACGTGGCCGACAAGGTCATCGACATTGTGCAGAAGCTGCGTGAACTCTCGCCGCTCTACGAGATGGTCAAGGAAGGCATCGACATCTCGAAGATCGAGTGGCAGGCGCACTAAACCGATTCGGATACACGTTTCACAGGAGAAGCAAATGGCATACAGCGACAAGGTAATCGACCACTACAACAATCCCCGCAACGTCGGACAGATGGATAAGTCGAGCGAGTCGGTGGGCACCGGCCTGGTCGGGGCGCCCGAGTGCGGTGACGTGATGCGCCTGCAGATCCGTGTCAACCCGGAGACGCAGGTCATCGAAGAAGCCAAGTTCAAGACCTTCGGCTGCGGTTCGGCCATTGCCTCCTCGTCGCTCGCGACCGAGTGGGTTAAGGGCAAGACCGTCTCCGAGGCGCTCGAGATCAAGAACACGGACATCGTGAAGGAGCTCGCGCTTCCCCCGGTGAAGATCCACTGCTCCGTGCTGGCCGAGGACGCGATCCGCGCCGCGATCGGGGACTGGAAGAAGAAGAACGGCGTGCCTGACACGGAAGCCGTGCCGGCCACGGCGGCGAAGTAACAGGAACGATGGCAGATACCGCAGCAGATTCGGGAACGCAGCCGGTGGTGGGCATCACGCCGGCTGCAGAGCAGGCTGACGCGCCGGCACCGGCCAGCAGCAGCGGACCTCGCAAGCCCGGCATCGAGGTCACGCCTCGCGCCGTTACGCGCATCCGCAGCGCCATGGCCAATGAAGGCATCTCGCCTGCAGAAGGCGGGCTGCGCCTCGGCATCTTGGGCGGCGGCTGCTCCGGCCTGTCCTACTCGATCCGCTTCGATACCCAGCCGCGCGAGCGCGACCGCGTCTTCACCTACGACGGCGATGTCCGCGTCTTCATCGACCCGAAGTCCTTCCTCTACCTCAGCGGCATGATCCTCGACTACGAGGAGACGCTGATGCGGCAGGGCTTCAACTTCATCAACCCGAACTCCAAGAAGTCCTGCGGCTGCGGCACATCTTTCTCGGCCTAGCTTCCCCGCCCAGTCCGGAGCGCCAGTCAGGACTCGGCTGCCATTCCGCGGGCCTTCGCTTCAGTTTGTACGCCTATGCAGACTTCGCCCCCTACCCCTCAGCCCGCGCACGCCCCTGAGCTCGAGACCTATTTCTCGCTCTTCCAACTCCCGCGCAAGCTGAACGTCGACACCGCAGCACTCGAGCGTGACTTCTACCGCCTCAGCCGCAAGCTGCACCCGGATCTCTACGCACGCAAGAGCCCGGAAGAGCAGGCCTGGAGCCTCCGCCAGAGCTCGCTGCTGAACGACGCCTACCGCACGCTCAAGGATCCCGTCGCGCGCACCGCGTACCTGCTCAAGCTCGAAGGGCTCACCGTCGAAGACGAGAACACCGAGTCGCGGGAGACCGCGAAGAAGCAGAACCGCGTGCCCGCCGACCTGCTCGAAGAGGTCTTCGAGCTCAATATGCAGCTCGAAGAGATGCGCGCCAACGTCAAGATGGGTGAAGACGACCCGACGCTGCGCGGCGATCTCGAACGCGCGCAGCAGCAATTCCAGTCCATGCTCGCCGCTGTTGACAGCGACCTGCGCACCGCGTGGACCGCGTGGGACGCCGCGCTTGATGCGCACGACACCGCCACGCTCGATCAGCAGAAGACCGTTATGCTCGCCCTGCTTGATCGTCGCAGTTATCTGCGCAACCTGTTGCGCGAAGTTGAATCCGTGCTCACGCCCGCAGCGAGCGGCCACACGCTTTAGGAGACCATGCCCACACCAGAGACAGCCCGCGTCGTCGGCATCGACCTCGGCACCACCAATTCGCTCGTTGCCTTCATGCAGGGCGATCAGCCGCAGGTCATCCCCGGTGAGGACGGCTCAAAGCTCGTCCCCTCCGTCGTCGCCATGCCGGCCAGCGGCAAGGAACGCATCATCGTCGGCAACGCTGCGCGCACATCGCTGCTCACCACCCCCGAGCGCGCCGTCTACTCCGTAAAGCGGCTCATGGGCCGCGGCGTCGAGGATGTCAGCGACGAGATCAAGCTCTTCCCCTTCCGCCTCGCGTCCGACATTCAGCCGGGCGAAGTGCTGCGGCTCGACATCGGCGACCAGCAGTACACGCCACCCGAACTCTCCGCCTACATCCTGCGTCAGCTCAAGCGCAACGCGGAGCGATACTTCGGCGCGCCGGTCACGCAAGCCGTCATCACGGTGCCCGCCTACTTCAACGATGCGCAGCGCCAGGCCACCAAGGACGCGGGCCGCATGGCCGGCCTTGAAGTGCTGCGCCTGGTCAATGAGCCCACCGCGGCCGCACTCGCCTACGGCCTCGATCGCCAGCGTGATGGCATCGTCGCTGTTTATGATCTCGGCGGCGGCACGTTTGATATCTCGATCCTCAAGCTGCACGAGGGCATCTTCGAAGTGATCGCCACGAACGGCGACACGCATCTTGGTGGCGACGACTTCGACAACCTGCTGCTCGCCATCGCGCTCGACGAGATTGAGAGCGAAGAGAAGATTCCCGCGCGGCAGAACCCCGAGCTGGTGCAGGCGCTGCGCAAAGCCGTCATCGACGCGAAGATCGCGCTCTCCTCAGAGGAGATGGCGCGCCTCGATGTGCCGCTGCCCAATGGCACGCAGTACCGCCGAGAGATCGCGCGCGCGCAGTTCGAGCAGCTCATCACCCCGATTCTCGACCGCACCATCGAGCCCTGCCGCCAAGCCCTTCGTGATGCCGGCCTTAAGCCAGAGGAGATCGGCGAAGTCGTCCTCGTCGGCGGTTCCACGCGCATTCCACGCGTGCAGCAGCTCGTCGCCGATCTGTTCGCGCTGCCCTCACGCGGCAAGCGCCCGCACACCGAGATCAATCCCGACGAAGTCGTCGCGCTCGGCGCAGCGGTGCAGGCCAACATCCTTGGTGGCGGCTCGGCCGCAACAGAAGAGATGCTGCTGCTCGATGTCACACCGCTCTCGCTCGGCATCGAGTCGCTCGGCGGCGTGGTTGCGAAGATCATTCAGCGCAACTCCACCATCCCTGCCTCCGCAACCGAGCACTTCACCACAGGCGTCGATGGTCAGACCAATGTCGCCATTCACGTCGTGCAAGGGGAGCGCGAGCTCGCGAAGGATTGCCGCTCGCTCGCCCGCTTCGACCTCAAGGGCATACCGCCCATGTCGGCTGGCCTGCCACGCATCGAGGTCAAGTTCCTCATCGACGCGAATGGTCTGCTCCATGTCTCTGCGGTCGAAGCACGCAGCGGGCAGCAGGCCGAGATCGAAGTAAAGCCTACCTACGGCCTCACCGACGAGCAGGTCGAATCGATGATCCTCGAATCCTTCGACAATGCCGAGCAGGACTTTCAGGAGCGGCAGCTCATCGAAGCGCGCAACGAAGCGGCCACCATCCTGGCCGCGGTGGGCAAGGCGCCGTCGCATCCTGCCTGGCAGCAGCTCACCGATGACGAACGCGCCAGCATCACGCGGCTCACCGCGCAACTCGAGCAGTTGCGCGAGGGCAGCGACCTCGACGCGATCCGCCACGGCACCGAGGCGCTCGATAAGGCAACGCATCGCTTCGCCGAACTGATGATGGACTCCGCCGTGTCCGGCGCCCTCCAGGGCGAAACCATGACCGCGGCTGGTGCGAAAATTGGGGAAGGGCCTGCAGCGCCGCACCCCATCGCTCCCGCTGACTTCCGCTAGCCCTACAGATCAAGAGAGCCAACACTTATGTCCGAGCCGAATCACAAGCCCGAGCCCGTCATCGATTTATCCAAGCCGCCTGCGCCGAACATGGTCCGCGTCACCTTCATGCCCGAGGGCCGCACGGTCGAGTTCGAGTACGGCACCATGCCATGGGACCACCACGGCAAGCCGATGTCCTTCCTCGACGTCGCCGAGAACTACAACATCTTCCTCGACCACGCCTGTGGCGGTGTCTGCGCCTGCACCACGTGCCATCTCTGGATCAAAGAGGGCGAGCAGAAGCTCTCGGAGCCCGAAGACGAGGAGCTCGACCGCATGGAGACCGCGGCTGACGTGCAGCTCAACTCGCGCCTCGGCTGCCAAGCCGTCATTACCGGCCCCGGCACTTACGTCGTCGAGATACCCGCGTGGAACCGCAACTACGTCTCCGAGGGCAAGCCGCTCACCCTTGCCGAGTCGAAGTCCTAACCGCGCCGATTCGTCACCGGAGGGAGCACATATGCCGCAGGAGATCACCTGGAACGATGCCGAAGAGATCGGCATCCAGCTGCAGGAGAAGCACCCTGAACTCGACCCGCTCGCGGTCCGCTTCACTGACCTGCATCGCTACGTCGTAGAGCTAGCCGGCTTCGCCGACGACCCGAACAAGTCGAACGAGGGCAAGCTGGAAGCTATCCAGATGGCCTGGTACGAAGAGTACAAAGACGCCAAGGGCTGAAGTGTATGTACTAGTTCCAGCGGTGGGCCGGCTCGGTCCAGCTGAACGCTGCCGGGATCACCCGTAGCTCCGCTGACGCCAGATCGTCAAACGATACTGTCACGATGTCGAATCGCACCTGGCGGGGCTGCTCGCGCAGGCTGCTCATGTAGAGCCGCGCCATGCGCCGGATCGTCCGCCGCTTGTCTGCATCGACTGACGCCTCAGCGGTTGCCACCTCGAACCGGCTGCGCGTCTTCACTTCGACAAAGCAGAGCGTGTCGCCCTCCCAGCACACCAGGTCCAGGTCGCCGGGTTGCCGGCTGGAACGCCAGCGCCGCGCCACCACCATGCATCCCTGTCGCCGCAGGTGCAGGTAGGCTGCTTCCTCGCCCTTGTCGCCCAGCGACAGGTGCGCGTGCGCATCCGCCACGCCGCTGGCGTGTCGTCCCGACCAGCGGTCGATCGCCGGCAGCAGTAGCTCCAGCATCCGGATTCGGGTCGTGGCGAGGCGTGCCATGCACGCATCATGCGCGCAACTCCACACGGAGGGAACGTTACTTCTGTCGTAGAGGAACGCGACCGCAGAGGAAGTTCCCAATCGGGCCGCTAACAGGGTCACTGACCAGCCCGCCGTCACGCCCAATTCGGAACAGATCGGCCGCGTCCACCTGTGTGTCATTACCACCGGCACCCGACTCCCCCGGCTGGTGCATGAGGTTTCTGCAGCCGCCGCTGCTAGGCTCCTCCCCATGCAGACGTACCACGCTCTCGTCGCCGGCACTGTGCTCTGGTTGCTCGCGTCCGCCGGGTCCGCCGATGGGCGACTTCCCCTCCTGTTCGCTGCTAGCCTGACGATAGCTCTCTTGCTGTGCAGCCGGGCCCTGCGCCGCCGCCGTCAAAAGCTCTAGGACCGGCGCCCTGCCCCGGTCAGGAGTCAGATGGCCTCGCCGAACTCGCTCTCGTCAAAGACGTACTGGATCTGGTTTGCCGGCGCTCTTGTCTGGTGGATCAGCGCCGCGCTCGCCGTCCACTACAACCACAGGCTCCACGCCCTGCTCTCGCTCAGCGTCTCCGCGCTGTTCTTCATAGCCGGCATCGTGTGGATGCGCATGCCGCCCCCACCCCGCCGCCGCTGATCGTGCCAGACACACGCAAAAACGCCTTCGCTCCAGCCGATCTGGCGGAGTGAAGGCGTTCTCTGTTCCGGGCGCTACAGCTTAGCTCAGGTGTGGCGGATCGCCCGCCGGCCCCGTGTCTTCCTGGTGCGCGCTCTCGCTCAGCGGCTTGCCCTGCGTCGCCCAGACGACACAAGAGATAAAGATCAGCACCCCGATCGCGGTTTCAATCAGCCTTCCCGTCATCGTCCTTCTGGCTCCTCAGCGGCAATCAACTCTGCCCCCACTCTATCTGGTCCCGGTGGCAGCCTCAAACGCGGCACGGTGCCCGCTTAGTTCAGGAACCGTATATCCAGCAGGTCCAGCTCGCGTTCCAGCTTGCGCAGTACGTGATCACTCATGCGGTCTTCCGCCCGCATCCGGTCCAGGGCGTGGCGTTCCACTGTTCGTACTCGCGCGTTCAGATCGCGCGTGCTGCGCCACGCCGTGAGCTTCGCGTCCCCCGGCGCCTCGCCACCCTCGCAGAGCGCATAGAGCTCCCGGTAGTGATGCACTGCATCTTCCCAGACCTCTCGGTTGGCCCCGCCCTCCTGGTCCTCGACTGACTCCAGGTAGTCGAGAGCCGCCCGCAGCACTCGTTCGCGCGCCACTCGCTCTGCTTTGAGCAGCGGGTCCGCCTCGCACAGCCCCAACTGCCGGATCAACGAAGGCAGCGTCAGCCCCTGCAGCACCAGCGTCACCAGAATGACCGCAAAGGTCAGGAAAATGATGACGTTTCGCTCCGGAAACGGGGCACCGCTCTCTACCTCGCGCGGCAGAGAGAAGGCCGCCGCCAGCGCCAGGACGCCGCGCATGCCGGTCCAGCCGATGACGAATACGGCCCGTGTGCTCGGCCGCGGGTAGTGCTGCCCCAGCACGCGTGTGCGGATCGCATACGCGATTCGAGCCCCGGGAAACATCCAGAGCATGCGCAGCACGATCACCGCTGCGGACAGGATCGCCGCATCGCGCAGCAGCTCCAGGTGCCGCATCTCGCGGATCCCGTCCAGGATGAACGGCAACTGCAGTCCGATCAGGATGAACACCACGCCATTCAGCACAAAGTCCAGCGTGTTCCAGACTGCCGAATTTTCGAGCCGTGCCTCCGTCGTGAACACCTCTGACCGCTTCTGCCCCAGGTAGAGCCCGCACACCACGGTGGCCAGCGGGCCCGACGCATGCAGCGACTCCGCCAGCAGGTAAGAGATGTATGGCGCCATCAGGCTGAGCGTGATCTCGATCGGCGGGTCGGCCAGCCGCAGTTGCAGGCGATGGAGCAGCCACGCGGAGACGAAGCCGGTCAGCAGGCCGCACCCGACCAGCAGCACCAGCCGCAGTACGCCCTCACCCATGCCCGGGCTACGTCCGCTCACCACCAGGCCGGCAGCGAATTCGAGCGCCAGCAAGGAGCTCGCATCGTTTACCAGGCTCTCGCCTTCGAGTACGTCCACGATCGCGCGCGGCAGCCCCACTCGCGAGGCAATCGCGCTGGCAGCAATCGCGTCCGTGCTGCACACCACCGCGCCCAGCACCAGGCCAAGCCGCCAGTCGAAGCCGGGCAGAAGATAGTGGCTCGCCGCTGCCACCCCGGCCACCGTGAACCCGACCAGGCCGAACGCAAGCATGGTCACGCTCACCAGGTTGAAGCGGAAGTCGTGCCACGACGTGTTGAACGCGGCAGCGAACAAAAGCGGGGGCAGCAGGACAAGAAAGACCAGGTTCGGATCGAGCGAGATCCGCGGCAGGTTCGGCACAAAGCTCAACAGCAGCCCGCCGATCACCAGCACGATGGGGTACGGCGTGTGGAAACGGCGCGACAACGTCGTAAGCGCGCCCACCAGGAAGAGCAGCAACAGCAGGATCAGCTCGATGTGGTGAATGCCGCCGGCGTGCATCCTGCGCCCTCCCGCCCCGCGTCAGTCTAGCTGGTTCCGTCGCACGCCGGATCACAGTTCGGCGAGCGCTTACAATCGCAACGCATGCAACTCGATCGCATTCAGGCAGCGCTTGCGGAGGCCGGGCTCGATGGCTGGCTCTTCTACGACCACCACCACCGCGACCCCATCGCCTACCGCGTGCTCGGCCTGTCGCCGACGCTGCACGTCTCGCGGCGCTGGTTCTACTTCATCCCCGCGCAGGGTACACCGCGCAAGCTGGTTCATCGCATCGAGAGCCACCATTTGGACCCGCTTCCCGGCTCTGTTCGCGCCTACAGCACGTGGCAGGAGCTTGAGGCCGGCCTCGCCGAGCTGCTCACCGGCGCAACCCGCATCGCCATGCAGTACTCACCGCGCAACGCGATCATTTATGTCTCGATGGTCGACGCCGGCACCGTCGAGGTGTTGTGCGAGCTCGGCAAGACGATCGTCTCGTCCGCGGACCTGGTCAGCCGCTTTGAAGCCGTGCTCACCCCGGCGCAGGAGGCCAGCCATCGCGCCGCGCAGCAGGCGATCGACCCCATCCTCGATGAGGGCTTCCGCGAGATCGGACGTCTGGTTCGCAGCGGAGCTGCGGTCACGGAACACTCCATGGTGCAGTGGTTCCAGCGTGAGCTCGAAGCCGCTGGCCTGGCTTGGGACCATGGTCCGAATGTCTCCGTGAACGCGAACGCCGCCGACTCGCACTACGAGCCCAGTGCCGAACGCCACTCACCCATTCGCTCGGGTGACTTCCTGCTGATCGACATCTGGGGCCGCCCCCAGAACGCCGCGCCCGAGGCCACCTGCTTCTACGACATAACCTGGACCGGCGTCATCGATCGCGAACCCACCGCGGAGGAGCAGTCGGTCTTCACTGCTGTCCGCGACGCGCGCGACGCGGCGATCCAGGTTGTGCAGCAGGCGTTTGCCGCAGGCCGTCCCATTGCCGGCTGGGAGGCCGACGAAGCCGCCCGCCAGCTCCTGCGCGAGCGCGGCTATGCCGATCACTTCACGCACCGCACAGGTCACAACATCGGTGTCGAACTCCACGGCAGCGGCGCTCACCTCGACAACTTCGAGACGCACGACGAGCGCCTCCTGCTGCCGCACACCTGCTTCTCGGTCGAGCCTGGCGTCTACCTCGATACCTTCGGCTTACGCAGCGAAGTGAACATGCTCACCACGGAGCACAGCGCCGAAGTCACCGGCCGCGTGCAAACAGAGCTGGTGCGGGTGTAGGAGGGCAAAGCCGCTCCCGCCCGCTGGTACACTCAACGGAGACCCCGATGGCCACCACTCCTCCGGTCAAGACCACCACCGCCGGCACCCGCAGCGTTCCCGCCGCCGACCGGACCAAGTCCGCGCGCTTGCCGCTCGTCTCTGCAGCGCTGCTCGCCGGCTGGCTCATTCCCGGTGCAGGCCACGTGCTCACGCGCCGCTACGGCCGGGCCGCACTGCTCTTCGCTTCCATCGCGCTCATGTTCGTGCTCGGCCTGCTGATGCAGGGCAGGCTCTACGTCGCCAACACGGCCGACCCGCTTACCGTGCTTGGCTTCCTCGGCGACCTCGGCGCGGGTCTCCTCTATCTGGGTGGCCGCCTGTTCGGAGCGGGGCAGTTGCCGGCGCAGGTCGTCACCGCCGATTACGGCACCAAATTCATCGTCGTCGCCGGCCTGCTTAACGTGATCGCCGCAGTCGACGCACACAACCTCCGCATCGGACGCAAGCAGTGACTCTGACGCCCTCGCACTTCACCGCCGTGCTGCTCTTTGCGCTCTTCGCGTCGACCGTCTTTGGCATCACGCAGCGCAGCGACACCCGCGCGATGGTGCGCTACGGTGTCTACTGCTTCGTGCTCTTCATCGGCTCGGTGATCGCAGCCAGCTGGCTGATGTTCCTCGTTCATCGATAGAGCACGCACGCGTGCCTCAGCCGCTCTCCATCCTGCCGCTCCCGATCCTTACGCTTGGCGACCCGCGCCTCAAGACGCCGTGTGCGCCCGTTGTCGAGTGGAGCTCGACACTCGCCGGGCAGGTAGCCGCGATGCACGCGACACTGGCGGACTTCCGCACCCGCGCAGGCTACGGCCGCGCGATGGCCGCGCCGCAGGTCGGGCTCTTGCTGCGCATCGTGGTGATGAACCTGGGCGACGGCCCCCTCACGCTGCTCAATCCTGAGATCACGTTCCGCAGTGACGAGCAGTTCGAGCTCTGGGACGACTGCCTCAGCATTCCGGATCGCATCGTCCACGTGCGCCGTCACGCGAGCATCTCGGTCCTCTTCCGCGATCCTGACTGGCGCGAGCACACCTGGCCGCATCTGCCACGCGACTGCGCCGAACTGTTGCAGCACGAGATTGATCACCTCGACGGCATCCTGATGCTCGACCGCGCCACCAGCCCCGACGCCGTGCGCCCCCTTTCAGAGCGCGCCGCGTTGATCGATGCAGTGCGCAGGAATGAAGTGGGAGCACGGAATTGTCAGCAGCTCCTTCGCTTCGCTCAGGATGACACGCTGTGAGGAGGGCGTGGACTGCAGGAGTTTAGCCAGACATCCGAAGCTAGAAGCTAGAAGCTAGAAGCTAGAAGCTAGAAGCTAGAAGCCAGAAGCTGCCTTGCTACCTCTGCCACACCATCGCGTCGAACTCATGCCGCTGCTTGAATCCGAGCCGGCGGTAGAGCCCTACCGCCTCGTCGTTGCCCCCCGTAACGGTGAGCGACATATACGTGAGCCCCGCGGCCGCCAGCGCGCCCATGCACTGCTCGAGCAGCAGCCGACCCAGTCCCCCGCGGCGCAGCGCCGGCTCCACGCACAACTGCGTCACGTGGCCGGTGTCCGCGCTGACGCGTGAGCACAGCACCACGCCCGCAACCTGATCCGTGTCGCCGCGTGTCAACACCAGCGATCGCTCTGCGTCGAACTGTCCGCAGCCAGGAAAGCGAACGATGTTGTGCAGAAAGCGCAGCGAGCCGGTCGTAGTGCGGTACTGGTCGTTGATGACGCTGTCCAGGTGGCCCTGGTAGGCATTCGAAATCAGCCGGCCGGCCGCGGTGAAGTCGCCCTCGCGCCAGCTCCGGAGCCTCAGTCCTGCCGGCAGCGCTCCCGGCGGCGTGCGCGTCACGCCGGCCAGGGTACGCTCCATGAACAGCCGCGGATGCACGTCGAAACGGGCACGCCGGAACAGGTCAGTGAACTGGCCGCTCGGATGCAGCAGCAGCTGCGTTTCGATCCGCGCCGTGCCCGGCGTGTTCTGCAGCAACTCGACGGTGTGGCTCAGCAGCCGCTGCTCGATCCGAACCTGCGGCTCCTTCGCGCCCGCGCTCGCGAACACATCACCGATCACGGCCTTGTGCTGCTCGTAGACGCAGAAGACGTAACCGACAGGGCGACCATTCTCCGTCGCAACAAAGCCGGGCAGGATGCGCGAGTCGAGATAATCCAGCAGCAGGCCGGCCGAGGCGCGGTAGTCCCAGCGCAGCCGCGCCAGCCACAGATCGGTCTCTTCCCCCAGCAGTTCGCGCAAGGAAACAGCCGGGAAGTGGCGCAGGTCGAGCACATCCTGCTGAACCATCGAGCTTCTCGTCAACGACGCCAAACCGGGCCCCCGCGGTACCAGCGAGTGTAAGCGGAAGCTTCCCAGGGGCGCAAAGCCGAAACGCGCCTCTGCCGTGGTTACCGCCGCGGCGCGTTCAGCAGATCATCCGTGCCCAGCGCATCCACCTGGTACACCGACACCTTCTGCGCCGGATACGCGAACAGTGGATGATACGAGCGCGTCGCCAGCAGTGTCGCCATCGCTGGTTGTGCGATGTCGCGCACCACCAGCAGGTGGGCCTGCGGGGGCACGCCGTCCTTGTCGTAATCCAGCACTCGTTCGTTGCGATAAAACGACAGTCCGTATTCGAGATCGCGCCGCACGCGCAGCACGGCCACTGGTTCGTGTCCCGGCGTCATCTGGCTCAACTGCCGGGCCAGGGGGCGGGCCGAATACGTGAGGTCGATCAATTGGATCGTGCGCTTGGTGCGCGCAATCGCCGGGATGCCGAAGAACGGACCCACGCCGAACAGGAACAGCACCAGCACGACCAGCGGCACCATGGTGGCCGCGCGCAGCCGGGTCACACCCCAGCGTCCAACCGCCACCAGGATCAGCAGGGCGCTTCCCACCCCGGTGACAGCGGCCGAGAGCATCAGCCGCAGCGGCGGCCAACCCTGTTGCCCGCGCCACCCCTGTGCGTGCGCGATCAGCCATGGCAGCATCAGGACCAGCGACACCGTTACCCCGGCAAGCACGGCATGGAGTATCAGCAGCCAAGACCGGATGCCCTTGTCCCCATGCCGCAGCCGGTTCAAGTAGTCGCCCGTCAGGATGGTGAGCGGCGGCACTGCGGGCAGGATGTAGCCCGGCAGCTTCGAGCGCGAGAGCGAAAAGAACACCACGGGGAAGAGTGCCCACAGCACCAGGAACTCAGGAAACGCATCCCCACAGCGCGCATGGCTAACGTAGCGGTTCTTCGCCCAGCGCGCCCGCCACTCCCGCCCGCTCTCAATCGCCGCATCGACCAGCGCTCGCATGGCGACCACCGTCCACGGCATCAGCGCCAGCAGCATGACGATGATGTAGAACCAACCCGGCTGCTCGTGCTCGTAGATGTTCGTGGCGAAGCGCTCGAGATTGTGCTCGAGAAAGAACACGCGCAGGAACTGCGGATTGCGCTTGGTCACGGCGATGTACCAGGGCAGCACCATGGCGAGGTAGAGCGCCACGCCCGGCCACCAGATCGTGCGCCGCAACAGGGACCACTCCCGGCGCAGGGCGATGAAGGTCAGGATGATGGCGAGCGCCAGAAACGGGGCAACCGGCCCCTTGGCCAGCGTGGCCGCGCCATTGAAGAAGTAGAGGTCGAACAGCCAGAACTTCTTGTCGGTCTCATACCAGGCATACCAGCCCAGCATGCCGATGCAGAAGGGCGCCGCGAGCTGCATGTCCGTCGAGGCGCCGCGCGCGAACGCGATGATGCCGGCGCAGCTTGCCGTGATCAGGGCCGCGTCCAGCTGGCCGCCCGGCCGGAAGCGCCGGATGTGCAGATAGATCAGCGCGACCAGCACGAACGCGAAGCTGGCCGAGGGCAGGCGCGCTGACCAGTCATGCACGCCGAACTCGCGAAAGGAGAACATCGCGCGCCAGTAGTAGAGCGCCGGCTTCTCCAGCCATGCTTTGCCCCACAGCACGGGGGTGATGTAGTCGTGGCGGCCCAGCATCTCGCGCGCAATCTGCGCGTAACGCGGTTCATCGGCGCCGACCAGCCCCAGGCCGTCGCCGCCGAAGATCGGCACTAATCCATAGAAGAGGAAGAAAGCAGTGAAGACGAAGCAGACTGCGGTCTCGACAGAGAGACCAAGCGATGGAAAACGCGTCCACAGCGCTCTGGCCGGTCGCTGCCTCTGTCCCTCAGTCTCGTTCACGGTGGCTCGGCCTAAAGGCTATCAGATGGCCGTGAACGGCGTTGGAAGGAGCAACTAGGGATCAGGGACGGGCTGCAAACTCTCTCTCGCCTGACGCGAATTGCATTGCAAGGGAGTGAAGCTCTTGTTCACTGATCCTTATCCCCGATCCCTGCTAGATGTGACACGAGAGCGCGCCGCGCTTCTCCAGATACTTTTGGTGGTAGTCCTCGGCGCGCCAGAAGGTCGTCGCGGGCACCACCTGCGTCGCGATTGGCCGCATGTAGTGCTTGCTTGCGTTCAGGCGGGCGATGGTGTCCGTCGCTGTCCGCTCCTGCTCCGCCGAGTGGAAGAACACGACGGTCCGATACTGCGTACCCCAGTCGGGGCCCTGGCGATTCACCTGGGTCGGGTCGTGCAGCTCGAAGAAGAGGTCCAGCAGCGCCTGGTAGCTGACCTTCTCGGGATCGAACTTCAGCTCAACCACCTCGGCATGTCCCGTGCGGTCGGTGCACACGTCCTTGTAGCTCGGGTTGTCGACCGTTCCGCCCGCGTAGCCTACGGCTGTCTCCAGAACGCCTGGCACCTGCTGAAAGCGCGCCTCCACACCCCAGAAGCATCCTGCTCCAAACGTCGCTGTTTCCACCTTGTGTTCGTGATCCACTTCGTCCCTCGATTCGGTGTTGCCCGTAGCCATCTGATGCGCAGGCCCACTCACGGGTCTCAGCGGCCGCGGCCGCCCTGCGCACGCTCGGTTCGTTTCTTTGTAGTCCCGCGAAACTTTCGTTTCGTGGCTGCCGGCGGCAGGTTCCGCTCTTCGACTTTTCGCAACGCCTTGGGTGGTACCGGCGCCTTCTTGCGCGGACGCCCGGCGCGCTCGAGCCCCGCGACTTCCTTCGCATCCAGCTCACGCCACTCACCCGGTTCCACGTCCAGCACCAGCGTGCCGTAGCCCACCCGGCGAATCTTCTCCACGTGGTGACCGATCTCTTCAAACAGCTTGCGAATCTGGCGGTTGCGCCCCTCGGTCAACACCACTTCGTACCACGGGTTCTCTGCGTCCCGCATCAGCCGAATCGTTGCCGGCTCAGTCAGGACGCGGCCCGCGCCCTCACCCGGGCGCCCCCGTTCGATCATGATGCCGCTACGGATCTGCTCGATGGCCCGCTCCGTCGGCTGCCCGCTGACCTTGACGAGGTATGTCTTTTCGACCCGCGCTGCCGCTCGCGTCAGGGCATTGGCCAGCGCGCCGTCGTTAGTCATCAGCAGCAGGCCCTCGCTCTGGAAGTCCAGCCGGCCCACGGGAAACACGCGCGTGCCCACCCGCTCGAAGAAGCGCATCACGGTCGGCCGCTTCTCCGGGTCGGAGACGGTCGTGACGTACCCCTTCGGCTTGTTCAGCATGTAGTAGCGCGGTGCCTGTGGCCCTTCGAGCAGCTTGCCGTCCACCCGGATGTGATCCTTCGCCGCGTCGGCCTTGGCGCCCAGCTCCGTCACTATCTGGCCATTCACCTTCACCCGGCCTTCCGTGATGAGCGCCTCTGCCTTACGGCGTGAGGTCAGCCCGGCGGCGGCGATGATCTTCTGCAAGCGCTCCCCGGCTCCACTCCCTTGCCCGCCGGTCTTCTGGCCGCCACTGGCCTCGCTGTGGTTCTCCGATGTTGCGGTTTCGGGCTTTTTCTTCCGCTTGGTCACTCTGCCTCCGGCGCACGCGTGTCTGCCGTGTCATCTGCAGGCGGCTGTCCATCGTTCTCGGCCCCCGTCGGCGCCTCGCCCACCACAATCTCTGCTGCCTCGTCGATCAGGGCCGCGTTCTCTGTCGCCGGCACCTCCGCGGCAAGAGGATGTCCGGTCGTCTGATCGAACGGCTCGTCAGCCTCGGTCTCCATCTCGGCTCCTTGCTCGGATCTTTGCTCTTCCGATTCCGGATCCCTGGTCCCTGATTCCTCGCCGGCGAACCCCTGATGCCTGACCTCTGACCCCTGTTCCTCCACCCTCTCCGCCTCCGCCAGTTCGCCCGCCATCTTCTCGAACTCCTCCATCGACGGCAGCTCGTTCAAATCCTTCAACCCGAAGCGCAGCAGAAATTCCTTCGTCGTCTTGTAGAGGATCGGCCGCCCGATCACCTGCTTGCGTCCGGCAGTCGCGATCAGTTTGCGGGACAACAGGCTGCCCAGAACGCCGCCCGACTCGACGCCGCGAATTTCCGTGATCTCCGGCGCCGTCACTGGCTGCTTGTAGGCCACGACGGCCAGCGTTTCGAGCGCCTGCAGGCTCAGCTTCATTGGCGGTTTTAGGCTCTTTACGAAGGCGCGGATCGCGTCGTGATACTCCGGCTTTGTCGCCATCCGGTAGCCGCCCGCGATCTCGCGAATCTCCACCCCACGATCGGCCGCTGCCAGCTCGGCCATCAGCCCATCGAGTTCCTGCCGCAGGTAGTCGCGAATCGCGCGCTCCTGCTGCCGGACTGCGCGCTTCGCTTCGGCCTCGCTCGCCTCGGCACCGGGGGGAGCCGCCTCGGCCACGGCCTCCGCCGGCATTGTCGCGTCGGTGTCGCCCGGGAGGGTCGCCGCGCCATCGCCATCGCTCGCCGGCTCGCTGACTGCCGCAGCAACCTCTGCCAACGCCATGTCCAGCTCCCCGGTGGCCTCTGGTGCGTCCAGCCCAGGGATCACCTCTGGGGCGTCCGGCCCCCCGATCGCCTCTGGCGCGTCGCCATCCGCCGCAACGGCTTCATCCCTGGGACCTGGCGCCTGGGCCTTCTCGGCCAGCAGCTCGCGGACTTCATCCCCAAACACCGCGGCCAACTGAGGTAAGGTGACCGGCTCTTCGGCCGCGTACACCACTGATTCGATCTTTGCCCGTAGGCTCATTCCGTCCTGGTCATTCCGTGCTGAATAGCAGGGCGCGACAGCGCCTGTCTGCCTCCGTTCATACTAGCCTGCCGTGCAGCAGCTTCCAGCCAGCTTGCCTGCGCAGCGGGCCCTGGTGGCGAGCCATCGTGAAAGCCTCGCAGCGGCGGAGCTGTCCTCAAAAGCTGTTAGCGCGGCGGGCGCACCCAATGCAACGCCCTGGGGAAAAGCCGCGTCTGACAAGGTCTGGCTGCACCAGCACCGCTGCAATCGCCGGTCGGACGACGCGAACACCCCCGGAAGCTGCAGCAGAAATCAGAGATTCTCGTGCGACGACAGTCTGTAGTCCCTCTGCTCTGCCTGGCTCTCGGCGTCCTGATCCCCGCGATTGGCTGCCGCAGCAAAGACGCCACCGCCGAGATCCCGCCGCCCACTGCCGATCCGGTGCCCCCGCAGGTAAAGCCCGCGCCCTCCACCCCGCTCGATAAACAGGCTGCCCAGCTCGGCCAGCCGACGTGGAACAAGCAGTGGGATGTGTTCATCGAGCGCTCGCTGCCCAACGAACTGCTCAGCCACGAGGTGCCGCACGATGTACGCCGCTGGTGCCCGGCCTTCTACACCATGAGCGAGACCGACAAGCGTGCCTGGTGGGCCTACTTCTTCCAGGCCGTTGCCGCCGCTGAAGCCGGACTGAAGCCGACCACCAATGTCCGGCACAATGATCCGGAAGTCGCCATTAAGGACGACGTCACGGGCGAGATCACCCACCAGCAGGGGCTTCTGCAACTCACCTACCGCGACAGCGAGCGCTACGGCTGCGACTTCGACTGGAAGGCCGACCAGAAGCTGCCGCCACACGATCCGAACCGCACCATCCTCAACCCGGAGCGGAATCTCGCCTGCGGCATCCGCATTCTCGATCACCAGATCATCGAGCAGCACAAGCCTATCTACACCCGCACCTCGTACTGGGCCACGCTGCAGCCGGCGAACGCCAGCTTTCGTGTCTTCGAGAAGCAGATGACCAACCCGCCCGCGGCCTGCGGCTACAGTGAGCACACCCGCAGCACAGCCGCGCGGCCGCCGCATCGGGATCAGCAGTTGGCAGCAAAATAGCCACGCCATCTCATTGCTGCGCAGCCGCGGGCAGTGGCGCGCCTTCGAGCGCGGCGCTCCGCTGGGGCGCGCAGCAGGCTTTCGCCAGCCGGCGGCGGTCGGCTTGCATGGACGGCTCCTGCTCGAGCGCAGCCAGCGTCGCTAAAAGGATGCGCTGCGCTCCAGCATGCGGCGGTGTCACGCACCGGTAGTGCATCCATCGGCCCTCGCGCCGCGCTGCGACGATGCCTGCGCTTCGCAGATAGGCAAGATGCCGCGAGATCTTCGGCTGCGGCTGGCGGAGCACCTCGACGAAGTAGCAGACGCAGATCTCCTGCTCGCCCATCAGGTGCAGCAGGCGCAGGCGCGTGCCATCGCCCAGCGCTTGGAAGAAGCGCTCCAGGTCGAACTGGCGACTCTTCGGCATGGCTGTCATATTCGCATTGACAGATGCGAACGGGCAAGGATACATTCGCTGAAACAGATGTATTGAGGGTTGTCGCCATGTCCGAGCCGATTCTTGAAGCGGTCCGGTCGAAGTACGGAGCCATTGCCGCCAGTGATCTCTCCGGCCAGCACGCCGGTATTGAGGCCGTCGCTGCCGCCTTCGGCTACACGCCGGAGGAGCTCACCTCCATTCCGACCGGCGCGAACCTCGGCCTCTCCTGCGGCAATCCCACGGCGACCGCGCATCTGCGCGCGGGTGAGGTCGTCGTCGATCTCGGCTCGGGCGGCGGTCTCGATGTCTTTCTCGCTGCGCAGCGCGTTGGTCCGACGGGCCGCGCGATCGGCATCGACATGACCGAGGCGATGATCGAGCGCGCGCGTGCCAATGCCGCGACCGGTGGCTACACCAATGTCGAGTTCCACCACGCCACCATTGACGCGCTGCCGCTTGCGGATGCCTCGGTCGATTGCGTCATCAGCAACTGCGTCCTCAACCTCGTGCCCGACAAGCCGGCAGCCTTCCGCGAGATCTTCCGCGTGCTCCGGCCTGGCGGCCGCCTCGCCGTCAGCGACATCGCGCTCAAGGCGGAGTTGCCGGCCGCACTTGCAAACAGTCTTGCCGCGTATGTTGGTTGCATCGCGGGTGCGATCCCGATCGGGCAGTATCGCGATGGACTGCTCGCCGCCGGCTTTGCCTCGGTCGAGATCGTCGACAGCGGCTCTGATCTGAATGCCTACGCCAAAGTCGAGGGTCAGGCCGCGTGCTGCGCTCCGTCCGGCGATGGCGCTGCGTGCTGCGCGCCTGCGGCCACTACGGTGCACGAAGATCTTGCGGCGCTGCTGGCTGCTTACGACGTTAATCAGGCCGCGGCCAGCGTCCGCGTCTACGCGCTGAAGCCCGATGGAACGGCCATGCGCGAAAGGCCGTCAGCCGCCCCCTGCTGTGGGCCGGGTTGCTGCTCTTGAGCGAGCTGCGGATGTACCTCTTCGCCTGCGTGCACAACGCCGGTCGTTCGCAGATGGCAGCCGCGTTCTTCAATCAACTCGCCGATTCGATGCGTGCGCGAGCGATCTCCGCGGGAACGCACCCTGCCGAGCAAGTGCATCCCGTCGTGGTTGACGTCATGCGCGAGCTCGGCATCGAGCTTGCAGCGCAGCTCCCACAGAAGCTGACGCCCGCGCTCGCGGAGCAGGCCGCTATACTCATCACGCTCGGCTGCGGTGAAGAGTGTCCCTTCGTCCCCGGGTTGCGTCTCGAAGACTGGCCCCTGACCGACCCGCGC
This sequence comes from Candidatus Dedyshia acidiphila, assembly GCF_051025295.1. NCBI lineage: Bacteria > Pseudomonadati > Acidobacteriota > Terriglobia > Terriglobales > Acidobacteriaceae > Candidatus Dedyshia > Candidatus Dedyshia acidiphila. The sequence continues at coordinate 141,543 of NZ_JBMGJV010000002.1, forward strand.
GATCAATCGATCGAAGCAGTGCGCGAGATCCGTGAAGCCATCCGTCAGCGTGTGCTCACGTTGTTGACAGAGGACGGACTGCTCCGAGCCTAGTTGGCGTGCTGCGATCGTTTGCTGCCGCTGTCTACCCCGCTTCGCACACTCCCATCGCGAAGCACAGCCGGCCCTCGCGAAGGTTGAGGCCGACATTGGCGACTGCCTTCAGGAAGGCTGCCCGGTCTACGCCGGGCAGCACCGTGACATTCGCGTTCGGTGCGTTGGGCGTCATCTGTGCCATGGAGGCAGCGACCTTTGGGGTCTCATCGCTCCATTGCCGCACTGCCAGGCCGCTCTGCTCATAGACTTGCCGCGTCGCCTCGGGTGTCAGCAGAAAGCTCGTCGCTTCGGAAGCCGCCCATGGTAAAGGAAACACCAGTGGTGACGTATTCGGTCCGGCAAGAATGTCGTAGAACGCAAAGTGCCCGCCCGGCTTGAGCACGCGCCGTAACTCACGGTAGAGGCTAGCGCGGTCGCGGATGTTCATGACCACGTGCTGCGTCCACACCAGGTCGAAGTGCGCGTCCGGGAAGGGAAGTGCGAGCAGGTCGCCGATCTGGTACTGCACCTGCTCCGCCAGCCCCACCCGCTCTGTAATCAGGCTTGCGCCCGCGACGAATGCCGGTGTCAGGTCGACGCCCGTGACATGGCAGCCGTAGGTCTCTGCCAGGAACCGCGACGGGCCGCCCAGCCCCGATCCCGCGTCGAGCACGCGCATCTCTCGCGTCACCCCGGCCATCTCGGCCAGCTCCCTGGTCGCAGCCAGCCCACGCACGTGGAACTGATCGAGCGTTGCGAGTTGCGCCGCTGTGGGAGAAACCGGTGCGCCGTCCTTGTGACCGAACGACGCGAGCGTCTGCCGCACCTGCTCGAGCATCGTTGCTTCGCTCGCTTCCGGCTCGTAGTGCCGGCGTACCGCATCCGCGCTCTCTGTCATTGCATCCCCCGCTGATCACCGGCAGGATAGTACGGCAGCACATGGAACAGGGGAAAATGAGCCGTGAACCGGCGTTCTCATTGCGTTCGCGGGTGATCGGTGGAGTTCTGCTCCGGCGCGGTCAGTCCAGCCGGGGCAGCGCCTCCAGCCGCAGATCCTCGCCCGTCACAAACTCGCTCAGACTCAGGCAGCGCGCGTTCATCCGCTCCGCAAGTTGCCGGGTAGAGCCGGCCTGCTCCTCGCGGACGCCGGCTTCGATCACCACGGCAGCGCAGCGCAGCCGTGCCGCCGCGGCCAGCGCATCTTCCCACGCATCTCCCACGTCGAGCGGCACATTCGCACCACCATCCGTGAACAGCAGCAGGAGCGTCGTCGGCGTGACGTATCCAGCCGCTAACTCGAGCGCATGAGCCAGTGGCGTGCGGCCGCCCGTCGGCAGATATTCAAATGCCGCGAGCGCTTCATCGAGAGCCCGGGTCGGTTCAAGCACCACCTGCGCCGCCGTCCCGCGAAACGCGATCACCATCACCTCGTCATCCCTGGTGAGCGAGCGCTCGAGCAGCGCAGCCGCCGCGCCCTTCACCCGACGCATTCGCTGCTGCGCGGCCTGCGAGCCGCTTGCGTCCACCACGAACAGATAGCGCGTGCCGGTCTTCGGTGCGCGCATGCGTTCATGCAGATCCAGTCTCCTCAGCTTCACGTCGCCGGTCTCTCGCAACGCGTGCTGCAGACTCGCGCGCAGATCGAGCTCGCGCGGCGACTCTGCTGCTCGGCTGCCGACAACCACGCCACGCTCACCCTCGCTGGCTGAGGCGCTACCACCCGGCGCGCGCTGGTCTGTGAAGCTGCCGCGCACCGCCGGAGCCTCGACCGCAAGCGGCGCAAACACCCGCTCGCCCTGCTCCTGTGATCCGTTCTTCGACTCACCCGGCGTCGGCTGCTGCTGCGGGGTGGGCGGCGGAGGTGTCTGCCGCTGCCGCCGCTGCATGCGATGCGCCAGCACCAGAGGGAGCACTGCGTCCACATGCGCCGGCGTGACTGCGGGCTCACCACACAACGCTGCATAGGCGAGCGACGCGCGGGTCGCCGCCAGGTCGGCGCGCAGCGAGCGCACGCCCGCCTCGCAGATGCTGCGGCTGATCTGCTCCAGCACCTCCGGCGGGCATGCCACGCTGGTCAGCGCCGCTCGCGCAGTCATAATCTGTAACCGCAGCGCTTGCTCTTCCTCGGACCATGTCTCTGCACATCGCTGAGGATCCCGATCGAAGGCCAGGCGCCGCTCCAGCACGAGCTGCCGTTCCGCTGGATCGAGCGGCGCTGCGATCTCCACCGAGAGCGCGAAGCGGTCCAGCAGCTGCGGCCGCAGCGATCCCTCCTCCGGATTCATGCTGCCCAACAGGACGAACTCCGCCGCATGCGACGCGCTTAGTCCTTCGCGCTCCACCGTATGCACACCGCTCGCAGCCGCATCGAGCAGCGCATCGCCTAGATGCGCCGGCAGCAGGTTCACTTCGTCCACGTACAGCACACCACCATGCGCCTCGGCCAGGAGGCCAGGCTGCAGCGCCGGGTCACCTTGCATCGTGCGTTCCAGGTGCAGCCCACCCAGCAGCCGATCCTCCGTCGCACCGATCGGCAGATTCACAAAGCGAGCTGGTGCGGGGAGCAGCGCAGCCAGCGCACGCGCGGTAGTGGTCTTGCCAGAGCCCTTGTCGCCGCGCAGCAGCACGCCTAGGTGCCAGTCGACCGCAGCCAGCAGCAGCGCCAGCTTCATCTCCTGCTGGCCGACTATGGCGGCGAAGGGATACGCAGCCGGCCTCATTGCGACACCTCGCGTGTCTGTTCGCCACGCATCTCGAGCAGCGTCTCCGTCTCTGCTGCGATGCGTCGCAGTGCATCGATCGTCTCCGGCGCCGGCTGCTCCCACAACTCGCGTTTCGCTGCTTCGAGCAGCCGTTCCGCCATCGCCTGCAGAGCCCACGGATTCGACGCGCGCAGAAACTCCTGCATCTCCTTCGACAGGGCATACTGCTCTGCAAGCCCCTCGTAAATAAAGTCGGGCACGATCTGTGCCGTCGCATCGAAGCCGAAGATGTAATCGACAGTCGCGGCTAGTTCAAGCCCACCCTTGTAGCCGTGCCTCGTAATGCTCTCAATCCATTTCGGGTTGATCACGCGCGACCGGTACACGCGCAGAGCCTCCTCGCGTAGATCGCGCACCTGCGCCGACTCCGGCTGCGAGCTGTCGCCCACATACGCCTTCGGCTGCCGCCCCGTGAGCGCGCGGATCGAGGCGATCATGCCGCCATGAAACTGGAAGTAGTCCTCTGAGTCGAAGATGTCATGCTCGCGGTTGTCCTGGTTCTGCACGGCAACCTGGATCGATTCGAGCCGTTCCGCAAACACGGCCTGCGCCTCCACCCCATCCGTGCCCTGGCCATACGCATAGCCGCCCCACGCTACGAATGCGCGGCTCAGATCATCGTCACTCGCCCAGTTACCTGTTTCCATCAAGGGCAGGATGCCAGCGCCATACGACCCCGGTTTGGCTCCGAAGATGCGATAGCGCGCCTGCGCCTCGGCCTCGTGCGGCGCCAGATACTGCTTACGCTCCAGTTCGGCAAGGTAGTGCTTGCGCGGAGAGTTCTGCGCCACCGGCTCGTCCAGCTCCATCACACGCGCCACGGCCTGATCGAACAGGTCGATGAGGTGCGGAAATGCATCGCGGAAGAAGCCGCTGATACGCAGCGTCACATCGACGCGCGGTCGTCCCAGCTGCTCGAGCGGTGTCACGGTGATGCCATCGATGCGCCGCGACTGCGCATTCCATACTGGCTCCACACCCAGCAGTGCAAACGCCTCCGCGATGTCGTCGCCGTGCGTGCGCATCTGCGACGTGCCCCACACGCTCAGCCCCATCATCTCCGGATAGTGGCCCTCTTCGTTGCGGAAGCGCTCCACGGCCGCCTCGGCCAACTGTTTTCCCACGCGCCACGCCGCTGGCGATGGCAATGCACGCGGATCGACTGCATAGAAGTTGCGCCCGGTCGGCAGGATGTGTGCCATGCCGCGCGTCGGCGCGCCTGCCGGCCCCGCCGGAATGTACTTGCCTTCTAGCGCGTCGAGCAGGTGCGTCACCTCATCGGTCGACTGCTCGAGCTTCGGCACCAACTCCACGCATGCGAAGTGCAGCACCTGTGCGATGTTGTCCGACTCGAGGCCAAGCACCGCCCTCTGCACCTCCGGGATTGCATCAGCCCGGAACCCCAGTGTCTCCAGCATCGTGAACAGGTCGAGACTCGCGCGCTCCAGCGCTTCCAGCACATCGGCATGCGAATGGCATACCCGCCCCAGCAGCTCGCGCACAGCATCGAGCCGCGCCCCCGGCTGCTCGCGCAGCCTGCCATGCTCGAACCCGAACGCCTTGGCCAGGCTCGCGGGCAGTCCGGGCACACTCAGATTCGCAAGCCGCGTCAACGCAGAGAGCATCTGCGGCAGTGGCGGCACCTGGCCCAGCACATGCAGACCATCGCGAATCTGCGCCATCCCGAGCTCGCACAGGTAGCCGTCGAGATCCTCGATCAGGTGTGCGACCTCGTTGCCATTCATCGATGCAAGCGTTGCGGGTACACCCTCGGGCGTCAGCGCATCGTCCCACTCGTGCGTGTGATCGCCGCGCTCGCGCGTCAGCATCGTCTTCAGATCCAGATCGGCTTTCAGGTTCGTCTCTTCGACCAGCTTCCAGATCTGCTGCTGCACCGCGATGACCTTGGTCGGATCGAGTGTCTCCACCGCGTAGTACTCATTGACGAGCTGGTTCAGTTCAGCGAGCGCGCCATACGTCTCGGCTGACGTCATCGGCGGCGTCAGGTGATCGACAACTACCGCATGCCCGCGACGCTTCGACTGGCTGCCCTCGCCCGGATCGTTCACGATGAACGGATACACCAGCGGCACATCGCCCAGCAGCAGATCCGGATAGCACTCACCGGACAAACCGATACTCTTGCCCGGTAGCCACTCCAGCGTTCCATGCTTGCCCATGTGCACGATTGCGTCTGCGCCCCAGCCACCGTCCGATTGCGGCGTTGCCAGCCAGCGGTAGAACGCAGCGTAGTGATGCGTGGGCGGCAGGTCGGGCGTGTGATAAATCGCATCCGGATCGAGCCCGTAACCGCGCGGCGGTTGCAGCGCGATCAGCGCATTGCCCAGCGGCAACGCCGCAAACAAATAGTCGTGCTCATCGCCCCACGGCTCTTCCTGCTCGATCGAGACCACCTTGCCCCCGATCGTCGGCAGCAGCTTCTTGTCTGTCTTCTTTGCTGGCAGAATGCTGGTGCCGCGGTCCTGGGGCTGGCCCCAGAAGTCCTGCATGCGCCGGTTTGCTCGCGCAGGAAAGCCCGCGAAGATGCCACGATATGTCGCTCGCGAAAACCGCATCGCACGCGCAGGATCCAGGGGGTAGCGATCGTCATACGTCCCACGCTCGATCAGCGCCTGCATCAGCCCGTCCGACGTCTCCGGCAAAGGTGCGATGCTGTACCGCCGTCCACGCATTGCTTCGAGCGTGGTCAGCAGGCTGGCTGCCGAGTCGAGCCCCACCGCACCGCCGATCTGCGAAGCCTTCGCCGCGGAGTTGGTCAGCACGAACGCAATGCGCCGCTCGCTGTTTGGCATCCGCCGTAGTCGCGCCATGCGCGCAGCGATACCCGCCACGCGTTGCGCACGCTCCGGATGCGCTACGTAAAGCGACTCCTCGCCCGCGCCGCTTCGCTCTTTGAACGAGATCGGCACCGTGATGATGCGGCCATCGAACTCCGGGATCGCCACATTCACCGCGGTCTCGAGCGCGTTCAGTCCACGCCGCGATCCCTCCCAGGCTCCTCGCGGCATCCCGCTCGCCATCGCCTGCAACACCGGGATGCCGACCCGCTCAAAGCAGCCCACGCTCTGTCCGGCCAGCGTCACCGTGCCAGTGTTCACCTCGCCCAGCGCAAAGGAAAGCGTCGAGATCAGCACCTCGGCTCTTCCTTCGATCCACGCGAACGCAGCCGGACGGCCATTCTCCATGGCCTTCAGGCTCGACGTGTAGATGCAGAGCGCGTTCAGCCCCTGCGCGTCGAGCGCATCGCTCAGCGCATCAATGAATGCCGTATTGCCGCTCATCGCATGCGCGCGATAGAACAGCACGGCCGCCGTGGCCCGCGTGCTATCGGCCTGGCGCTCCCAGTCTTCGAGCGTTGCTGCTTCGACATCGCGCAGGTAGATGCCATGCTCCGCCATCGGCTGTGCGGCCGCGTAGCCATACCCTGTCATCATCAGGCGGTCGGAGAGCATTCGCAGCAGCTCCGCCATGTTGTTCACGCCGCCCAGGGCCAGGGAATGTGCCGTCGCCTGTGTCACATCGGCCGGTGCGTACAGGCTCTCTGAAAATTCGGAGGTGTTCTCACCACACCCACTCACCAGCACCAGCGACTGCCCGCGCTCCGCGCACTTTGCCTTCAGCCTGTCGAACCCCGGAATGCAACTCAGCGGCCCATGGCAGCGCACCACGATCACGCGTGCCTCGCTCATCTCGCCGGCAAGCAGCACATCCATCTGCTCCGCAGTGCGCAGCGCATTCAGAGAGAAGGCCTGTGCCTCCAATCCCTCTGGCAATAGTTCGCTCGCCCTGCGCAGCGTCAGCACATCCGTGTCTGCATGCGACAGCAGCAGGATGGAACCCTGCGGCGGTGCAGGCTTGTTCTGCGTCTCCACGTCCACGGCGCTCGGCTCACGTACATCCCAGTCGTAGTAGTTGAAGACGAACTCACTCAACTCGGCGGGCGGCTCGAGAAAGCGATCTGCCTTGAGCATCGCGTCGATGTAGTCATAAATCTGCTGCACCTGCCACGCGCTGTTCACCGAGTGGAACCACACGCTCTTGCCATCGAAAACCAGGCTTGCCACATTGGCGAGTGAGCACGGCCCCAGGCACCCCGCCCGCGTCAGATGCACGTCCGCGCGGATCTTCCGCTTCAGCCACTCTTCTTTGTAGACATCGTTCGGCACTGCCGCATAGCCGCGCTCCGTGATGCCGCAGCAGCAGCCCGTGGCGCAGTAGCTGAGGTGGGCGCGATGCTGCACGATGTTGAAGGCGCGGCCGTCGGCCCGGATCACCCGCTGGCGATGTGTGTTCGACATCAGTGCCTCTCCTCCATGCCCATCTCTTGCTGGACCACGCTCATAGCCATCACCTCGCGCTGTCTTCTATAAGCAACGCATGCAGTAACGAAACTGCCGGAGATCGTCGGATTCGACGCCCAGTGTCCATGCACGTACGAACCAACCACGTTCCGTCCGTAGCAGTAGCCCTCGTGCTCCGTCGCGCCCGGGCGACGGCGGCGGATCTCAAACGCGCGCTCCGTGGTTGCTTCCAGGCCGCACAGCTCCGAGTAGCGAAACTGGTGACCGCGATACAGCAGCCCCGCCGGACCCAGAATGGTGTCGGCTGTCGTCGTCACCTCGACGTACCCGAGCGCCTGCAGCCGATCGCGCATCACTGCCTCGCCACCGATCAGTCCTACCATCGGGAAGGCCGCGCCGGCATTCACGCGAATGCTGGAGCAGAGATACATCAGCCCCCCACACTCGCCGTACACCGGGCCACCCTCATCCGCAAATTGCCGGATGCTCGCCAGCATCGTCGCATTCGCCGCCAGAGCCTCGGCGTGGACCTCCGGGTAGCCACCGCCCAGGTAGAGGCCATCCACCTCAGGAAGCACCGCATCATGCACCGGAGAGAAGGGAATCAACTCTGCACCGCATGCGCGCAGCCGCTGCAGATTATCCTCGTAGTAAAAGTGAAACGCCTCGTCGAGCGCGTAGCCGATCCGGCAGCTTCGGGGCGCGTCGGATATCGTAGCCATAGCAGGTACGTGAACCGGAGGAGCCTCTCGCGCCAGCGCGAGCACCTGGTCCACCTGCGCCCATTCCTCGATGCGCGCTGCCCAGCGGTCCATCTGCTGCTCTGTCACAGTGCTCTCGTCTGCAGTTCGCAGGCCAAGGTGCCGCTCCGGGAAGGCGAGCTCTGGTTCCCGCGGCAGGCCGCCCAGCACGGGTAGATCCGTCACGGCTGCTCGCAGCAAGTCAAGGTGTCCGCGAGAGCCGACACGATTGCACAGCACGCCCGCGACACGCAGTGCCGGGTCGAACGTCCGGCAGCCATGTACCACGGCCGCGAGTGTGCGCGCCATGCCGCCCGCATCGACCACCAGCAGCACCGGCGCGTCCAGCCACTTCGCTACCTGTGCAGTCGATCCCTCATCCGACAGCGGCCCTACGCCATCGAACAGGCCCATCACGCCTTCGATCAGCGCAATGTCCGCTCCCTCCGCGCCCGCGGCAAAGGTGCGCAACAAGGAGTCGCGGCCCATCATCCATGCATCCAGGTTGTGGCTGCGCGTCCGCGTAGCCCGCGCGTGATACGTCGGATCGAGGTAATCCGGCCCTGCTTTGAACGCGGCGACACGGAGTCCACGCTGTGTCAGCGCACGGCATAGCGCGACCATCGCGGTTGTCTTGCCGCTGCCGCTCGAGACGCCGCCGATCACCAGGCGAGGCATGGTCAAGATGTTGGTCATCGCGCAGTATCCGTAACGATGGGCTCGCCCGCTTCAGTTACGTCATCCTGTCGCGCACGTGTTTTCTCGGAAGTGGCTTCCCTCGGGAACCAGGACAGCACCCCGCTGTGCCCCACGACTCGGCCCACCAGCAAAATCGCAGGCGCCTCCGCATCCAGCGCGGGAACATTCTCCGCAAGCGTTGCAATCGTGCCCCGGATTACCTGCTGGCGTGGCGTCGTCGCGCTCACCACGAGTGCCGCCGGCGTGTCTGCTGCGTAGCCCTCATCTAGAAGCCGCTTCAGGTTGGCTGCCAGCCGTCGTGCCGCCATGTAGAGCACCGTCGTTCGCTGCTCCAGATCTTCTTCACGTCGCCCGCTCTTTTCCGGCTCGTGCCCCGCGCCCAGCAGCACCTCCGCCGCTTCGCCGCGGTGCGTCAGCGGAATACCCGCGTACGACGCAGCTCCCAACGCCGCCGTTACGCCCGGCACGATCTCGTAGGGGATGCCCGCATTGCGCAGATCCTCGGCTTCTTCACCGCCGCGTCCGAACAGCAGCGGGTCGCCGGACTTTAGCCGCACCACGGTCCTGCCGGCGCGCGCCTGCTCCAGCACCGCCGGATGTAACCGGTAGCTCGTCGCTCCCATGCCATCGCGCCTGCCTACCGGGATCAGCTCCGCTGTCGCTGGCACTTGCGCCATCAGCTCGGGTGAGATCAGCAGGTCATACGCCACCACATCGGCCTGCGCGATCAGCTCTGCCGCACGTAGCGTCAGCAGCTTTGGATCGCCAGGCCCCGCGCCGACCAGGTACACCGTCCCGGGCGTCACGTCACGCATGGACATCTGCAGCGGATCAAGCACCGCCTTCGTCCAGTGCACGCGATCGTCCAGGCGTCGCAGCGTTGGAGGTAAGCGGTGAAGTTTGGCTGGGTCAAGTGCGCGCGTCAGCAGTCCTTCGAGCAGGACCTGGTAGCGAAGCTGCAGGTACGGATCCCGTGCGCGAACGCCGTCCTGCTCATACGGCAGCACGCCCCAGGGCAGCAGGAACACAGCGTCGTAGCGCGCCAGCAGGCGAGCCGCGTCGCTCAGCAAAGCATCCTCGCTGCGCGGACTGAGGCAGCCGTAGTAGAGCGCGTACGCAGCGAAATCCAGCGCGCACTGATCTGCGACGAAGCCCTCGAGCACTGACTCCTTCGCCGCTCGCGCTGTCCACAACTCCAGCAGAATGTCCTCGAACTCGGACGCCGGCAAATCCTCAGGCCTCTGCTGCGACTGCTCCAGATAGGCGCGCATCTCCTCTTCGATACACGGCACTCCAAGTTCCCGCGCCAGAGCGTGCGCCAGCGTCGTCTTCCCCACACTTGCCGATCCGCAGATGCCGACGCGCAGTGCCCGCCGCTTCACTTCAACGCTCTCCACGGGGCCCCTCCTCTCTGCTGGCACGGAGGGCATCCGGGCTCCGCCGCAATATGTAACAGTCCATAATCCATCCGTGCCGTGCGCGCGCCTGTGCACGCGCTGCTGCGATCTCGACCGCAACCGAGGCCAGCGGCCCCGCGATCAGCAACTCCTGCGGCATGCCCACATACGCGCCCCAGTAGATGTTCAGAGACTCGTCGATAAGCCCCTGAAACGCGCACTTCCCGTCAAGCATCACGGCGACAGTTTCAGCGCACGCCAGCTGGCCCGCGTTGAGCCGCCGTCCCGTCGTGATCAGCACCGACTCGCCGATGCCGTTCAGAGGAATCTGGTGCGCCGCCATCAACGCCTGCAGGCTGGTAATGCCGGGGATCACCTCACACGCAAACGCAACCCGTCCACGCGTCCGCACCCGCTCCAGAATGCGCAGCGTGCTGTCGTAAAGCATCGGATCGCCCCACACCAGAAACGCACCCTGCCCGTCCTCGGCCAGTTCCGTCTCTATCGCTTGCTCGTAGAGCGCGGCACGCTGCTCGTGCCACTGCTCCACACGTGCTGCATACGTTGCGATCTCCGGATCGCGCACCGGGTCCTGCATAGCGACGATGCGATGGTCCCTGCCCGCGTAGCGCGCACACAGCTCGCGCCGCGCCTCCGCCATGTCCTGTCTCTCGTCGCCCTTATCGTGCACAAAGAACACGCTCGCGGCACGCATCGCTTCGATCGCCTGCAGCGTCAGGTGCTCTGGATGACCAGCGCCAATCCCGATCACGGCAATCGTCCTCACTGCGTCACCACTGCCCGGCGCAAGCGTTCGGCGAGCACGCGATCGAGCGCCGCGCTGACCTCATCGACGGAGTGCAGCGCTGCGGCAGTGTGCTTCCGCGGGCGATCGATCATCACCACGGGCAGGCGCAGTTGCCGCGCCGCTGCGATCTTCGCGTAGGTCGCCTCTCCGCCGCTGTTCTTCGACACCACCAACTCGATTCCGTGTTGTTCGAGCAGCCGCAGCTCGTCGTCGATTGCAAACGGGCCGCGGTCGAGCAGCAGCGTGTGCTGCGCTGGCAGCGGCGGCGCCGGCGATTCGATCGAGCGAATGACAAACGCCGCCTGCGAGCAGTCTGCGAACGCAGCCACCCCCTGCCGACCGATCGACAGCAGCACCTTGCCTGAGCACGCATGAACGAAGGCCGCCGCCGCACCCACATCCGCTACTTCGTGCCAGAGGTCGTCCGCTGTCTTCGTCCACGCCGGTCGGGCCAGTGCCAGCATTGGCAAGCCGAGCGCTTCGCACGCAAGCTCGGCATTGCGGCTGATCTGCGCTGCATAGGGATGTGTCGCGTCCACCACCGCAGCGATCGCCTCGGTCTCCAGGTACGCGATCAGGCCGGCAACACCGCCGAACCCGCCCACTCGCACCTCTCCTGCCGGCAGCCGCGGCTGGCTCACCCGGCCCGCCAGGGACGAGATCATCACAACATCCGACCGCTTCCCCAGCCGCTGCGCGAGCTCCAGCGTGTCCGCTGTGCCTCCCAGGATGAGCACGCGTGCAGTAGCACGCTCTGCCTCGACAAAGCAAAGGTGCCCGTTACGGAGACGTGTATTAATCATGCGATCGCGTCGCCTCCCTGTCCGGGCTTGCAGAATAGAGATAGCTCTCCCCAAAGCCGTCGTTGCCCAGCCCTCGTCCGACAAGGATCAATGCGTTCGCCCGGATGTCCATCTCGCGCACCCGTGCTTCGATCGTCGCCAGAGTCGCGCGTACGATCTGTTCCTCAGGCCAGCTCGCGCGATGCACCACAATCGCGGGACAATCAGTTCCGTAGATCGGAGCAAGCTCCGCAACGACCTCTGCGAGGTTGCCGATGGAGAGATGAATCGCCATCGTCGCCTGCGACCGTCCCAGGGTCGCAAGGTCTTCTCCCTGCGGCATCGCCGTTGAGCGAGTGGCGGTACGCGTCAGGATCACAGTCTGCGCCACGCAGGGCAGCGTCAGCTCCTGCGCGATGGCCGCTGCTGCCGCAGCGAATGAGGGCACGCCCGGTGTCACATCGAACGGAATCCCGAGTTCGCGCAGCCGCCGCGTTTGCTCTGCCATCGTGCTCCAGATCGACAGGTCTCCCGAATGCACACGCGCCACGTCGAGACCGTCACGATGACACTCCGCCAGCAACGCGATGATTGCGTCCAGCGTCATCTCTGCCGAATCGATCAGCCGAGCGCCCGCCGGTGCATGCGCCAGCACTCCGGGCGGCACCAGCGACCCTGCATACACGCACACCGGCGAGCGATGAATCAGATCGCGCCCGCGTAGTGTCAGCAGGTCGGCCGCGCCCGGTCCGGCGCCGATGAAGTGCACAGTCACGACAGCACCGCCACAGCGCACGTGCACAACCGGCCGGTGCGGCGCGGGATCAGCAGGCGAGCATGCTCGCCCAGAGCGGCCAACGCCGCCGCCTCCGCCACGCTTGCCGTTCCGACCGCATCCTCCGCGATCTCGGACATGCTCTCCACGCCATCGACTTTCGCCAGCCGATTCGAAGGCAGCAGCACGAGCTGCAGCCCCAGCACCTGCGCGACCGAATGAGCCAATGCTGCACGCCGGTCAATCGTCGCCAGCAGCGTCTCTCTCGTGCGCTCTGCGAACGTCTGCTCAATGAGCGCGAGGAGGTCCTGGCGTGTCGCACGCGAGGACGCGCCAAACCCGATCGCGATGCGCGTGCTCATGGCTTCACCACGCTCCACTGCGTCACCGGCATCAGCGGCCGCCATCCCACGGTCTTGCCGATCGACTCTGCCCGCTCGATCCCGATGCGTACCAGCTCGCCTCCGTGCTCCTCGTGCAGCGCAAGCAACTTCGCCTCGCTCGCAAGTGTCACAGCAGTGGCGACGAATCTGCCACCACCACGCAGGCTCCCCCAGCACGATGCGAAGACCCCTTCTTCGCTGAGCCCTCCACCCACGAAGACCGCATCCGGCATTGGCACTCCCGCCAGCACGCCCGGAGCCCGCCCTTCGACGACCTGCAGTCCCGGCACGCCCAGGCAACGCGCATTCGCGCGAATGCGCTCCGCACGCTCTGGCTGCGCTTCGAACGCGATTGCTCTGCAGGTCGGGTGTGCGCGCATCCACTCGATCCCGATCGACCCAGAGCCCGCGCCCACATCCCACAACATCTGTCGTGGCAAAGGCGCCAACCGCGCAAGCGTCACGGCGCGCACCTCGCGTTTGGTCAGCTGGCCGTCATTCGCGTACGCGCTATCCGGCAGGCCCGTCACAGGCGAGAGCACGCGCGCTTCCGCGTCTGCAGCGCAATGCACGGCGATCACATTCAGATCTGCACAGCGCTCCTCACACCATTCCCCTGCTGCACGCGCGATGCGTCGCTCTGCCGTCCCACCAAGGTGCTCCAGAACGGTCATCGTGCTCGTGCCGAAGCCGCACGCCGTCAGCAGTCGCGCCACAGCCGCTGGCGTGCTGCCATCCTCGGAGTAGACGATCAGCCGCTCACCCGGCCACAGCACGCGGCGCACCTGTTCGATGGGGCGATGCACCAACGAAAGCAGCGTCGTCTCCGCCGCCGCCCAGCCCAGCCGCGCGCACGCCAGCGACATCGCCGAGATCTGGGGGATCACGTGAAACTCCGCCGCGGGCAGCTCGAGTGTCAACGTCACGCCTACGCCGTAGAGCATCGGGTCGCCGCTCGCCAGCACCGCTACGCGCCGACACCCGCGATCTTCGGTCAGGATGCGCGCAACCGCGGAAGCCATCGGCGATGGCCAGCACTGCCGTACTCCGGTTCCTCCCGGCAGCAGCGCCAGATGACGCGCCCCGCCATACACCACCTCGGCCGACGCGACGGCCTCCTTCGCCTCGGCGCTCAGTCCAATCCAGCCGTCCTCACCGACGCCCACGATGGTCAGCCAGCGCTCGACAGGTGCCCGCAACTGTGGCGTATCCGTCATGACGCGCCTCCGTAGCTCCGCGGCGTGTAGAGCACGGTGCGTCCATTCGCCATCTCGATCGCGCGTGTTGTCGACGAGCCCACCAGCAGCACGGTCTGCATGTCGACCATCTCTGCGTCGAACGAGCCAAGGTCGGCGACGTGCACGCACTCATCCGGTCGGCCCACCGCGCGCGCCAGCACGACGGGCGTCTCTGCGGCGCGATACTCCGCCAGGATCGATCGTGCCTCGTCCAGTTGCCATGTGCGTTCGGAGGACACCGGGTTATAGATCGCCAACGCGAAATCACCCGCGCCTACTGCGTGCAGTCGCTTCGCGATCACGTCCCATGGCTTCAGCCGGTCAGACAGCGACACCACGCAGAAATCGTGACCGAGCGGCGCGCCCACGCGCGAAGCGGCCGCCTGCATGGCGGAGAGCCCCGGCACCATGCGAATGTCGAGAGCACGCCAGGACGCCGGCCCATGCTCCACTGCTTCGAGCAGCGCCGAACCCATCGCGAAGATCCCCGGATCGCCCGACGACACCACGCACACACGCCGACCCGACTCAGCCAGCGCCAGCGCATGGCGCGCGCGATCCAGCTCCACCTTGTTGTCCGAACCGTGCCGCTGCTGCCCGGCGCGCACCGGCACACGCGCGAGATATGTGTGATAGCCGACGAGGTCCGTTGCGTCCTCAAGGCACATCTGCGCCTCCGGCGTCATCCAGTCCATCGCTCCCGGCCCCAGGCCCACCACCGCCAGCGATGCCGGACCCGTGTCGTTGCTTGCATGTGGCGTCAGCCCTACATCCGGAACAAGAATCAGCGAAAAGTACGGAGCGCGCTCCGCCTCCACTTCGTCCAGCCGCAGCACGCGCTCTGCCTGCATCGTAGCCCGCTCGATGTAGAGCGCGCGCTCGGCCACGCCCGCTCGTTCGAGCGCGCGCTTCACCTTCGCAAAATTGCGACCCAGCTTCATGATCGCCACTGCCTCCGCACTCCGCAGTCGTGCGGTCAGCTGCTCTTCGCTCAGCGTGCCCGGCAGGATGGTCAACTCTGTGTCGCGCCTCACCAGCGGCGCTCCCAGGCGTGCGGATGCCGCCATCACGGACGGCACTCCAGGAATCACCTCTGCCTCGAAGCGCGTCGCCAGCCGGTCGTGCAGGTACATGTACGAGCCGTAGAAAAACGGATCGCCCTCGCACAGCACGGCCACATCGCGTCCCGCTTCGAGGTGCGCCGCAATCTGCGCTGCCGTCGCGTCATAGAACGCGCACATGTCGGCCTCGTATCCGCCCGGGTGCTCGCTTTTTTCCGTCGTCACCGGGTACACCATCGCAAGCTCGATCTGCCCGCGTCCCAACTCGCCATCAAGAATGGCGCGCGCCACGCTCTGCCCGTGCTTCGCCGTCGGATACGCGATCACCTGCGCCTGCCGGATTACGCGCAGTGCCTTCAGCGTGATCAGCTCCGGATCGCCCGGCCCCAGCCCGACGCCGACAGCCGGCCCCTGCGCGCATCGCTCATTCGTCTTCACTCGCCAGCGCATTCACCGCTGCCGCCGCGATCGCGCTGCCGCCGCGCCGGCCCAGCACGGTCACATGCGGCAGCGCCTCGCCGCGCGTATGCAGCGCTGCCTTCGACTCCGCCGCGCCAACGAAACCCACCGGCACACCGATGACCACCGCTGGTCGCGGTGCGCCCGCGTCCAGCATGTCCAGCAGGTGAAACAGAGCAGTCGGCGCATTGCCGATCACCACGACAGCGCCCGCCAGCCGATCCCCCCACAGTTCCAGCGCCGCAGCACTCCGTGTCGTCTCGTGCTGGGCGGCCAACTCGCGCGTGCGCAGGTCGTGCAGCGTGCAGATCACTTCGTTGTTCGCTGGCAGGCGTGAGCGCGTCACGCCATTCGCCACCATCTCTGCGTCACATAAGATCGGCGCGCCTTGCTGCAGCGCCTGGATCCCTGCCTGCGCGAAGCTGGCCGTCGCTGCGACCGACTGCGCCAGGTCCACCATCCCGCACGCATGAATCATGCGCACCACCACTCGTTCGAGCGGCGGCGGAAAGGCAGTGAGGTTCGCCTCCGCGCGAATGATGGAAAACGACTCGCGGTAGATTGCGGCGCCGCTCCGTTCGTAGACCTGGCTCACCCGTGCACCTCTGCGAACTGCAGGTCCAGCACGCGCTCGGCGTGCAGGCGTGTGATCGCCTCGATCGCCTCTGCGGACGAGCAGCTTGCGTTCACCATCGCGCCATCGACGTGCATGGAGTAGCTCCCGTCACGCGCCACCAGCGCCACTGTCGCGGGCGTTCGCATCGCGCACTGCTTCTCACATCCAGCCAGGCTCACGCGCCATCCTGTAACCGGCTCACGCCCCTGCAGTGCCTGTGCCAGTGCAGCCGCATCGCGCCGCACATCCGCCAGGGCTGCATCGCAACCCTCCATGCCCGCGCATGCCGCAATTCCCGCATAGCCGTCGCGTGCGTCCAGCGAAAGCCCCACTGACCGCAGCACGCGGCAGACCTCGTCTACATCGCACGTGCGTACGCCGCCCAGCACGATGCCTCGCCACCCAGCCAGCCGCAGATCGAGCACATGCGCGGTTGCGAGTTCCGCAATTGCCGCAGCCTGGTCTGCACGCAGCCTGCCCAGCGGCACAGACGGAATCACCATCACTGCGTCTGCGTTGTTCGCCCGCACGAAGCCCAGCGGAGCCTCCGCCGTTGCACGGCTGCGATTCGTCAGCGGGGCAGGGAAGCACCATGGCTCGACTGTTCGCAGCGCATGCGCCCATGCCGCCGGATGCGCTGCCAGCGCGCGCCCACGCGCCGCGATCCCGTACCCGTCACGCGCTGCCAGGCACGCGCGTGCTATCGCGAGCAGCACCGTGACTGCGGATTCGGTCCGCACAGCAAGCCCGGTCGCCACTCCACCGATCGCGAGCTCCCACCCGATCGTGACACCGTCAGCGAACGCGCGCAGCGCAATGTCATCGGTTTCGCCGCTGAACCACCGACCGCCGCCATCGAGTGCCATGGCAAACTTCGGCGGCAGCGTTGCCAATGCAGAGTCGGCAAGCAGTGCCGCATCGAGCGCACGGATCAGCGGACGCGTATCGCACAGCTCGTTCGCATCCAGGCCAGCCAGTGGACTGGTCGTGATATTGCGCACGCGATCATGTGCCGCGTCGGGCAGCAGACCAGCAGCGGCCAGTCTCTCCACCACCGCTGGCAGATTCTCGTTGCGCAGCGCGCGGAGCTGGAGATTGGCGCGAACCGTGATCTCGAGCTCGCCGTCGGCATAGCTCTCCGCCGCGCTCGCCACAGCCGCAAGTTGGTTTGCCTCGATCAGGCCGCCGGGCACGCGAATGCGCATCAGCAGGCCATCTTTTGCTGGTACGGCATGCAGGATGCCGGGGCAGAAGCTCTCTCCAACTCTCATCCCGCATCCCTCTCGCAAGCTCGAAACCGCAAAAGGATGGTGAGAGATTCCGGATCACAAGGCCGCAGCAGAAGGACAACTCTGCTCGCTCGGCAATGGATGCAATCGCCCGACCCTCCCCGCGGAGTGTCCGATCTCTGTCCACACAGGACAGACTCGCGGCAGGTCTTCGGACTTGCAGGCGACCTACTTGCTCCAGCTTCCCAGTTCCGCGGAGGAACCAGTGCTTCGGAGGAGCGTTCGTTCCTGCTTACCGCTGCGGGGCAGTTCCGGATTCACACCGGATTCCCTTTTCAGCCTGCTTTCAGCGAACACAGGCACCGTGAGCAGATTCAGTATAGGCCAAGGCCCTGCTGGCGCAACACGCGCCCCACCGCTGCCACCAGCCGGTCGTTCTGCTCGTCGCGCCGCACCGCCACGCGTAGATGACCGGGCGACAGCCCCTCAAAATTTGCACACGAGCGCGTCAGCACATGCTCAGCAACGATCAGCTCCCGCCACACCTTCTGTGCATCCACCGCCGCCGGTAGCCGCAACAGCAGGAAGTTTGCCGCTGACGCATAGGTCACGATGCCCAGCTCCCGAAGCTGCGCTTCCATCCGCGTCCGTCGCTGCTCGTTGCTATTGCGCGTGTCAGCAGCATAGCTTTCATCGGCGAGCGCCGCAGCGGCAGCCAGCGCAGCCGGCGTGCTCACCGCCCAGATGGGAATAGCTCGCGCCATCTCCTGCGCACGTTCGGCGGAGCTCACCGCGTAGGCCACCCGCAGCGCTGGCATGGCAAAGAATTTCGTAACCGACCGAAACACAGTCAGGTTCGGCAACGAAGGCGCATACCGCACCAGCGAAGTCGCCGGCGCGTAGTCCACGAACGCTTCGTCCAGCAGCACAGTCGCACCCCCTGCCGCAGCGTCTTCCACGATCGCGAGCAGCGTCTCCGCACCAGCCAACGCGCCGGACGGATTCTGCGGATTCGCCAGCAGCAGCACACATCGCGTTCCCGCCGTGCGCATGAGCTGCGCCAAAATCTCGCGGTCATACGCGAACCCATGCGGCTCCATCGGCCAAGGCACCACCTCCATGCCGGCCTGCTCTGCGCACGCGCGATACTCGCTGAACGCCGGCACCGGCAGCACGCATCGCTGTGCTCCCAGCGTGTTCAGCGCCGCCTGCAGCAGCGGCACAAACCCATTTCCGACCAGGACGCACTCTGCCGGCACATCCAGCCTCGCGCTCGCCGCTTCCTTCAGCGCGCGATATTCGATATCCGGATACGAGCCCAGGTCGCGAGCCGCGCGATCCAGCGCCGCAACCACTCCCGCCGGCGGCCCGTCGGGATGGATGTTCGCACTGAAGTCGAGCAGCGTCTCCGCCGCCACCCCGAAGCGCCGTGCAATTTGCGAGGATTGGCCCCCATGCCGCGGAATCGGGTCGTTCATCGCCTGCGTCCTCTGCGGCCGCGCACCAGCAGCAACGCGGCGATGGTCGTCATCGCTGACGTGAGCACCATCAGGCGCGTTGCCGCTCGCGCATCCACTCGCGAAGCTCGAGCGAAATCAGCGCCCAGCTCCGGCGTCTGCACCACCTCGCCGCCATACGTGTTCGTGCCGCCCAACCGCACCTGCAGCGCACCCGCCATCGCCGCCTCCGGCTGCCCGGCATTCGGGCTACGGTGCCTGCTCCCATCCGCGATCCACGTTCGCGCCGCAGCCGCTGCGCTCGCTTCCCGCAACAGGCCCGAGGCCACAACGATCCCCAGCGCCGCTACTCGTGCCGGCAGAAAGTTCGCAGCATCGTCCAGTCGCGCCGCACACTTCCCGAACCACAGGTAGCGCTCCGTCGTGTGACCAATCATCGAATCGAGCGTGCTCACCGCCTTGAAGGCCATCGCCAACGGCACGCCGCCAAGCGTCAGGAAGAACAGCGGCGCCACGATGCCATCGCACGTGCTCTCGGCCACTGTCTCGATCACTGCTCGGCTGATCTCCGGCTCAGTCAACTCGTGCGTGTCTCGCCCCACAATGCGCGCGAGCCGCTGCCGCGCCCGCGGCAGGTCCCCTGCCTCCAGCGCATCGAGCACCGCAGATGCTTCGTCGTAGAGATTGCGCGACGCCAGGCAGCTCGCGCCCAGCCAGACCTCCGCCGCTGTGCCCAGCGCCGGATGCACGCGATGCATGCAGCGCAGCAGCAGCCATGTCGACCCAAACGTCAGCCCCACCACAGCCGTGGTTGTCACTGCTCCTGCGACAAACTGCCGCGCCCGCGTGTCCGTGGGTCGGTACAGCACGCGCTCGGCTGTCGTGATCGTGCTTCCTATCAGGCGCACTGGGTGTGGCAGCCACTCCGGGTCGCCCATCCACCAGTCGAGAGCAGCTGCCCCCAGCAGCACGCGACGCCTCACACGTACTCCAGCGCGGAACGTACCGGCTCATACGGGAGTCCGACCCACGCAAGAATTGTGCGCAGATCAAGCGCAGCCTCCACGTGGTCCGCCAGCCGGTCAAGCGATGCCTCGCGCATCTGCTTCCACGCGCTCCTCTCTCGCGCCGGAGCGAGCCCATGAAACGCACGCGCAGCCTGCACCACAGCATGGCGGAACACATCTTCGTCGAAGATGCCGTGCACGTACGTGCCCCACACGCGTGTCGACGCATCCACAGCGCCGTCCAGCTTGCCCGTGCTCAACCTCGCGAGTGCCGCGTCCGCCGCGACATACGTCGTCTCTCCCACGTGAATCTCGTACCCGCGCACGTCGACCGGCTCCATCGTCTGACCGAAAAGACAGCGCGCTGCCAGCCGGCCCGTCGTCAGCATCGTCGTCTTCTCCGCCTGCATCACGGTGCGGATCGGCAGCAGCCCCAGCCCCTCCGCCATGCCCGCACGCTCCACGCCACCAGGATCGGCAATCGTCTGCCCCAGCATCTGCATGCCTCCGCAGATGCCCACCACCAGTCCACGTTCCGCATGCGCGCGCACTGCTTCCGCCAGCCCCTGCTCACGCATCCACTCCAGGTCCGCCACCGTCTGCTTACTGCCCGGAAGCAACACCACATCGGCATGTGCGCACGCACTCGCTGTGCGACACAGCCGCACCTCCGCCGACGGTTCGGAGCGCAGCGAATCGAGATCGGTGAAATTCGAAATCGACGGCAGCGCCACCACCGCAATGCGCAGCCGCCGCTCCGGATCGTCCGTCGCCGCAGGCCAGCCATCCCCGGTCTCGATGCGCGGCAGCCCCAGGCTGTCCTCCTCTTCGAGCGCCAGCCCGGGCAGATACGGAACCACCCCGAGACATGGCTTGGCCACGCGTTGCTCGATGGCAACGATCCCGGGCCGCAGCAACTCCACATCCCCACGAAATTTGTTGATCACGAACCCGCCGATGCGATCGCGTTCGTCACGGTCCAGCAACTCGAGCGTGCCCAGCAGCGACGCAAATACTCCACCCCGATCGATGTCGCCCACCAGCAGGCACCGCGCATCCGCCATGGCGGCCATCCGCATGTTCACAATGTCGTTCTGCTTCAGGTTGATCTCGGCCGGCGATCCCGCACCTTCCAGCACAATCACGTCGTGCGTCGCTGCAAGCTCGGCGTAACTCTCTTCGACCAGCGGCAGCAGCTCCGTCACGCGCCGTTGGTAGTAGTCCGCGGCTGACAGCTTCTCCCAGATGCGCCCGCGCACTACCACCTGCGACGTGCGGTCGCCCGCGGGTTTTATCAGGATCGGATTCATATGCACGGACGCTGCGATCCCCGCGGCCTCCGCCTGCAACGCCTGCGCCCGCCCGATCTCCAGCCCCTCCGGCGTTGCCGCCGAATTCAGCGACATGTTCTGCGACTTGAATGGCGCCACGCGCACGCCGTGTCGCGCCAGGATGCGGCACAGCGCTGCGGTCAGCAGCGACTTGCCCACGTGCGATCCGGTGCCGAGCACCATGATGGCCGGCGTCCTCATCGCTCGCCTCGCACTCTGCTGGTCCCGGTCACCAGGCCCGCGACCACCGCGGCCCGCCATGCGACTCATCGCGCAGCCGCGCGTCCACGCCTGCGCTGTGCTCGATGCGCCGAGCCAGCAGCCACAACAGGTCCGACAGCCGGTTCAAATACGCCAGGATCTCTTCCTTCACCACTTCGCCCGCTTCGACCAGCCGCACCGTATTCCGCTCGGCGCGCCGGCACACCGTGCGCGCCATCTCGAACGCCGCGGACTGCGTGTGCGCCCCCGGCAGTGACCAGTCCGCCAGGATGCCCTCGATTGCCTCCGTCTTGTGGACCAGTGATGTGACAAACTCCACGTCCTCGGCAGAGATCACCGGCGGCACCTTCTTGCTGTTGGGCGGTGTCGCCAGCGCGGAGCCAAGCCGGAACAGCGTCCGCTGCAGCGTCTCCACCCATCCCACAATCTCCGCATCCTCACAAATGCTGCGCGCAAAGCCGAGCACCGTGTTCAGCTCATCGACCGAACCGTAAGCCTCCACCCGCACATTCGCCTTCGACACACGAATCCCGCCTGCTAGCCCCGTCTGTCCGCCATCGCCCCGCTTGGTAGAAATGCTCATCGTCGCTGCTCTCCTGCCGCGCGCTACTGCTCCCTGGCCGGAGAGCCGCGTCGGTATCGTAACTAGTTTGGTGACAAAAATGATTCGAATGGTCGCCAAGTACCCCGTCCTGCGGCGCCCGTGTCAGTTGTTCCAGAATCAGCAGTGTGCACCAGGCGGTCGGGCGGGCACAAGAAAAGGTCGGGTCGCCACTTGCGCCCGCGAAAATCCACAGCGGGCAGGTTGCATCTCGGAAGCAGCGGCTTTGGTTGGGAAGAAGTCGCCACGGGAGAGCACGTGTTCTGAACGGAAGCGACCACCGCAAACGTCTTCACACGCTCGCGTGGGCCAGCAACAACTTAGTGCCAGTCGTCGCGCGCAGCCAGCGTGTCGTTCATCACCTGCTCGAAGGCGCTGTGTTTTTTCACTAGGATGTCGCTGAAGCTGTGCTCCTGTCGCAGCAGAATCGCCTGCAGCCGCACCAGTTCGAGCAGTGCAAGAAACATGCAGATCACCGCTCGCTCGGAGCGCGCATTGCGCAGCATCTGGCTCAGCGGCACGGGGTGGTCTTCCATGGTGAGCCGCCGGCGCAGATAGTCGATCATCTGCCCCACCGTCACCGTCTCCTCATCCATGTTCAGGATCGGCCGCTGCTTCACTCGTTCCAGCACTTCACGGAACACGCGCACCAGGTCCATCGTGTCCGCAGCAATCTCGCGCTCACCTGTCTCTTCGTCGCGAAACTCCGCTGCCAGCGACGGCCGCGACCACGTCGCTTCTTCGATCTGCTGCTTCTGTCGCAGCATCTGTGCCGCATTCTTGAACCGCTCATGCTCGAGCAGCCGCTCCACCAGCTCGCGCCGCGGATCCTCGCTTTCACCCTCCGGCTCAGCCGGCGAGCGGGGCAGCAGCATGCGGCTCTTGATGTGGATCAGCAGCGCTGCCGTGTAAATGAAGTCCCCGGCCGCATCTACATCCGTCTGCTTCAGCCGCTCCACATAGCCCAGAAACTGCGCCGTGATCGTCGCAATCGGAATGTCGTAGATATCGATGTCCTGCTTGCGAATCAGGTCCAGCAGCAGGTCGAGCGGGCCGTCGTATACCTCACCGACGACAACCGAAAACGGCGACACGCTCTCTACCGCATCTTTTTTGCGCGCTGGCTTGGCAGCCGCTTTCTGTGCCGTATCGAGCTGCGGATCCCCGGGAACACTCTGCATCCCGCAAGCCTACCGCGAAACGCGGAGTCTGGCGCACTCTCCGGGAGCTCGAAGCTCGCACGCAGGACGATCCGCGTGCAGGGGCTACAGGCCGCCTGACGGCAGCAGGTGCATCGCGGCATTCACCTCGACCATCGTCGCGGCCGCCCGCAGCCGCGCCTTCGCCGCACCCGCATCCAGAATGTCCCGCACCAGCGCCTCTCTGAACTCCGCACGTCGCTCCTGGATCGGCACCAGCTCTCGCGCAATCGAGTCCGCCGCCCAGCCCTTGCACTCCAGGCAACCGATGCCGGCCGTGCGGCAGCCCTCGTACACCTTCAGCAGCGTCTCCTCGCTCGAGAAGACCTTGTGCAGATCACCTACCGGGCACTTGTCCGGATCGCCCGGATCCTTGCGTCGCACGCGCGCCGGATCTGTCACCATCGGCCGCAGCTTCTCGCGGATCACCGGCTCGGGGTCAGTCATCAGGATCGTGTTGCCGTAGCTCTTCGACATCTTGCGGCCATCCGTACCCGGCAGCTTCGGCGACGGCGTCAGCAGCGCCTGCGGCTCCGGCAGGATGTTCGCGCTCGCCTCGGTGTGCTCGCTGTCCCGCCCCTGCGTCGCGGCCACATGATTGAAGCGCCTCGCCACCTCGCGCGTCAGCTCGATATGCGCCACCTGGTCCGCACCCACCGGCACATCATGCGCCTGGTAGACCAGGATGTCCGCAGACTGCAGCAGCGGATAGCCGAGAAACCCATACGTGCTCAGGTCCTTGCCGGTCAGGTTCTCCTGCTGCTCCTTGTATGTCGGCACACGCTCCAGCCAGCCCAGCGGCGTCATCATGCTCAGCAGCAGATGCAGCTCAGCATGCTGCGGCACATGGCTCTGCACAAACAGCACGGACTGCTCTGGATCGAGCCCCGCGCCCAGCCAGTCCAGCGCCACGTCAAGTGTGTTCTGCGCCACGTTCCGCGGGTCGGCGTAGTCCGTCGTCAGCGCGTGATAATCGGCGATGAAGAAGTAGCACTCGTAGCGCCGCGCCTCGTCCGGCGTGCGCTCGTTCTGCAGCCGCACCCAGTTCTTCAGCGCGCCCATGTAGTTGCCCAGGTGCAGCTTGCCGGTGGGCCGCATGCCGCTCAGTACGCGGCGCGGCGACAGGAACTTGGACGGAGAGACAGCAGCATCAGTCAGTGGCATGGATAGGAAGGACGCGCGGTTGCTTTCGCGATTGTACCGGGGCAGCAGCAGCCCGCTTAGCGCAGACCCGATCCGTGCAGCAGCAGCCCGACGAACAGCCCCAGGATCGGCGACACGATCCGCATCGTCACCCAGCCGCCTACGAGGAACGCGAGGAAGAAGCCGAGGTAGCCCATCCTGTCGTACGCTGCCGCCGCGCGGCCGGAGATCATGTGCCGCACCAGGTGCGATCCATCCAGTGGCGGAAACGGCATCAGGTTGAACACCGCGAGCACCAGGTTCAACTCGACCGAGATGAAGAACACCAGCGTCAGCGGAAACACCACCGGGGCCGCAGCCATCAGGTCCGGGTTGAGCGCACCGCTGATCACACCGATCACGCACTCACGGCCCTGCGGCGCATAGCGCTCGACGATCAGCAGCAGCACGAGCGAGATCACCGCGAGCAGCAAGTTGCTCCCCGGTCCGGCCAGCGTCACCAGCGTGTCATCGCGTTTGTAGTTCTTGAAGTTGCGTCCGGTCACCGGCGTTGGCTTCGCCCATCCAAACAGCACGCCACCGCCGAACAGTCCCAGCAGCGGCAGCACAATCGTGCCGAACGGATCGATGTGCTTCATCGGGTTCAGCGTCACCCGCCCCAGCATGCGTGCCGTCGGATCGCCCAGCCGCGACGCCACCCATGCATGCGCCGCCTCGTGAAACGACAGAGCAAACAGCAGCACAATGAACTCAAACACCTTGTAGGCGAGCTTCGGATCCATGATGAAAGGCTATGCGTGGAAAGCCCAGCGTAACAGAACGTGATCAGGGAACCGCTGTGACAGCAAAGAGAGCCGGTTGAGGAGGTAAACGTTCGAGAGTGACCTATCTAAAGGGGTCATCCTGAGCGACGCGAAGGATCTGCAGTTCTATCCAGCTAACAGCACAAGCAGACCAGGGCACTAACCCCCTGATCCCTGATCCCTAATCCCTGACCCCTGCTGTTGCCATCCCTCATCCCCGACATCGCTCTTCTTCTTGATTTCTTTGGCCGGCACTCCGCCCGCGATCACGCCGTCGCCAACATCTCGCGTCGCCACGGCCATCGCGCCCAGGATCGCGTCCTCGCCCACATTCACGCCCGCCATCACCGACGAGTGATACGTCACGCGCGCCCGCGGGCCCAGCACTACGCGCCGGTTCTCAATGTCCTTTGAGTTCTTCGCGTGGTGCGCATGCGAGTACACCGCCGCGTAGTCGCTGATTGACGTGCCTTCGCGCACGATGATCTCGCCGCGATCATCCAGCATCACGTACTTGTGAATGGTGCAGTTGTCCTCGATCGTCAGGTTGTAGCCGAATGAGAACTCGATGCCGTGAAACAGCTTCACGTTCTTGCCCAGCGACTTGAAGATGTGCGACCCCAGCACGCAGCGGAACCGGAACCCCAGCCAATGATTCAGCGCCAGCGGCGAACGGTCGAACATCTGCCACAAATAGATCAGAGGCTTGCGCTCGGCATACTTCTGCTCATCGATATCGCCGTAGTACTCCGGTTCGAGCGTCACGTTCGCCGGATCGAGCGCAAGCTCCACGCAGTTGAACGGCAGCTCCGACACGAGCTGGAAATTCAGCTTGCCCCCGTGCGGCCGCGCAAAAAGCAGCTGGTGCAGCGTGTCCCGCACAATCTCGTTCCGGAGCTTCGGCTCCTTGTGCTTGGTGAACTCTTCGTTCAGAAAACGCAGCCACCGCCGGTAAACATCTTCGGCCTCGGCTGTGGGCTTCAACTCGCGATACTTGTATTCAGGCATAAAAACTCAATTCACCTTGGATGTCCGGGCCCGGCGAAAGTCTCGCGACTCATTCCATCGCATCGAGGACCCCAGAAGCATCGAGGACGTAAGTAGCAGAAATCGCGAACGACGCCCGGATCCCGACGCTGATTCACCGCCCGGCAGCAGCAACGTCATGCTTCTCCAGACCGGCCGAACACGCCGCCTCTTTGCACCCGACGTCATCGCGCGCTCCCTCTCTCCTGCCCCGCGTTGAGAACAACTCCGTCCTGCTCCTGCCCGAAGCGCCGCAGCTCGGCCAGCAGGGTCGCGGTCGCGCCACGCTCGATCACGGCCAGCGCCCGCTCCACACCTTCTCGCAAATCCGCCGCCACACCGGCCACCGCCAGCGCCGCCGCCGCATTCAGCGCCACCACATCGCGTCGTGCCTCGGCCCCCGGGCTCTTGTCGCGGGACGTGATCACCGCCTCCAGCAGCACTGCATTCTCGGCCGCTGTCTCGCCGCCCAGCAGCGCCTCGAGCGGCGCGCGCTCCAGCCCCACCTGCTCCGGCACAAACTCGTACTGCTGCACGCGACCCTCGCGCACCTGCGCCACCGTTGTCGCGCCGGTCAGCGTTAGCTCGTCCAGCCCATCCGAGCCATGCACCACCATCCCGTGCCGCACGTTCAGCCGCGCCATCGCCGCCGCCACCAGCTCCACGCGGTCCCGCGCATACACGCCCATCACCTGCGCCCGCGCGCCTGCCGGATTGCTCAGCGGCCCCGCCATGTGGAACACGCCGCGAAACCCCAGCGCGCGCCGCACCGGCTGCACATGCCGCATCGCCGGATGCGCCGCCGGCGCCAGCAGAAACACAAACCCGAGCGCGCGCAGGCACGCCGCCGCCGCGTCCTCCGTCAGGTCCACCGGCACGCCCAGCGCTTCCAGCACGTCCGCCGATCCGCACTTCGACGTCACCGCGCGATTGCCATGCTTGGCTACGCGCGCGCCCGCCGCCGCCGCCACCAGCGCCGCCGCGGTCGATATATTGAACGTCCCGCAGCCATCCCCGCCCGTGCCGCATGTATCCACCAGTGCCGCGCGTTCGCCGTCGTCCAGCGGCAGCAGCCGCATGCGCTCGCGCAGCGCCCTCACGAACCCCAGCAACTCCTCCGCCGTCTCGCCACGCACCGCCAGTGCGGTCAGCAGCGCAGCGATCTCCGCATCGTTTGCCTGCCCATCGAGCATCGCGCCCGCCGCGGCCTGCGCCTCCGCCGCATCGAGCGTGTGCCGGCCCTCGACCACACTCTTCAGCAACCGCCGCAGATGGTGCGTTAACTCCGCCATATCGTCTGCCTATCCTAATCCGCGCATCATCCCGACCGTTCGCTCGATGGCGCGCCGGCTTGCTACTATCAGGAGTTGCGTTCTCGATCCCTATGAAAATTCACGAATATCAGGCCAAGGACATCCTTGCGAAGTACAGCGTCGCCGTGCCGCGCGGCGAGGTCGCCAACACGCTCGATGAGGCCCTCGAAGTCGCGCGCCGCCTCTTCACCTCCGGCGCCTCCGGTGTCGTTGTCAAGGCACAGATCCACGCCGGTGGCCGCGGCAAGGGCGGTGGTGTGAAGGTTGCGAAGACCTTCGCCGAAGCCGAAGAGGCTGCCAAGAAGATCCTCGGCATGCAGCTCATCACGCATCAGACCGGCCCGCATGGACAGAAGGTGCAGCGCCTGCTCGTCGAAGAGACTGCGCCCATCGATCGCGAGCTCTATCTCGGCATCGTCCTCGACCGCGCCGCCGCGCAGCTCGTCTTCATGGCCTCGCAGGCCGGTGGCATGGAGATCGAAGAGGTCGCCGCGAAGGACCCCGACGCGATCTATAAGGAGTACATCGACCCCGCCGTCGGCTTCCAGCCCTACCAGGCGCGCAATCTCGCCTTCAAGCTCGGGCTCAAGCCCACGCAGATCAACGAAGCCGTGAAGTTCATGACCGGCCTCTACAAGGTCTACACCGACACCGACGCCTCGCTGCTCGAGATCAATCCCTTCATCACCACCAAGGACGATCGCCTGCTCGCGCTCGACTGCAAGATCAACTTCGATGACAACGCCATGTTCCGTCACAAGGACCTGAAGGATCTGCGCGACGTCGCCGAAGAAGATCCGCTCGAAGTCGAGGCCTCGAAGTACGCCCTCAACTACATCAAGCTCGACGGCAACATCGCCTGCATGGTTAACGGCGCGGGTCTCGCCATGGCGACGATGGACATCATCCAGTACGCCGGCGGCTCGCCAGCCAACTTCCTCGACGTGGGCGGCGGCGCAAACCAGCAGCAGATCGAACAGGCCTTCGGCATCCTGCTCTCCGATCCCAATGTAAAGGCGATCTTCATCAACATCTTCGGCGGCATCCTGCGCGTCGATGTGCTCGCCCAGGGCGTGGTCGCCGCTGCTAAGAACCTCGGCGTCAAGATCCCCATCGTCCTCCGCCTTGAAGGCACCAACGTCGAAGAAGGCCGCAAAATCCTCAAGGACTCCGGCCTCAACTTCCAGGTCGGCGAAACCATGAAGGACGCAGCAAAGCTCGCGGTGGATGCCGCCAAGGGAGTCACGCGCTAATGGCTGTATTGGTAGACAAGAACACTCGCCTCATCGTGCAGGGCATCACCGGCAAGGAAGGCACCTTCCACGCCAAGGGCGCAGCTGAATACGGCACCAAGGTCGTCGGCGGCGTCACGCCCGGCAAGGGCGGGCAGACGCACGAAGGCTGGCCCGTATTCGACACGGTGGAGAAGGCCGTCAACGAAACCGGCGCCAACGCGACCGTCATCTTCGTGCCGCCGCCATTCGCGGCCGACGCCATCCTCGAAGCCGAAGACGCGGGCCTGCCGCTCATCATCTGCATCACGGAAGGCATCCCGGTCAACGACATGGTGCGTGTCTGGGCCAAGCTCAGGCACTCGAACTCGCGCCTCGTCGGCCCAAACTGCCCCGGTGTCATCTCGCCCGGCAAGGCGAAGATCGGCATCATGCCCGGCCGCATTCATAAAGAAGGCTCCGTCGGCATCGTCTCGCGCTCCGGCACCCTCACCTACGAGGCCGTCTACCAGCTCACGCAGCGCGGCATCGGCCAGTCCACCGCTATCGGCATCGGCGGCGACCCCATCATCGGCACCACCCACGTCGATGCGCTCAAGCTGCTCAACGAAGATCCCGAGACCGAGTCCATCATCCTCATCGGCGAGATCGGCGGCACCGCGGAAGAAACCGCCGCGGCCTACGTCAAGGAGCATGTCAGGAAGCCGGTCGTCGGCTTTATCGCCGGCCAGACCGCACCGCCCGGCCGCCGCATGGGCCACGCCGGCGCCATCATCTCGGGCGGGCAGGGAACCGCCGCCGACAAGATGAAGGCCCTCACCGAAGCCGGCATCCACGTCGTGCAATCGCCCGCGGAGATCGGGGAGACCTTAGCCCGCGTGATCGGCAAGGCATAACTTCGAGATCAGGGGAGGCCAGTCCGATGAGGCAAGCCTTTCGTCAACTGGCCTTCTTTTGCTTCATCCCGCTCGCCACGTTCGCAGCGCTTGGCTCGATGTACCCTTTCGCGCTGGGAGTCGAACCTGCGTCGGTCCAGTCGCTGGCGGATTCCACAGGAAATCGCTACCGCGCCTCCGTTTTGGAATCGGGAGGCGATCTGTACGTCATTCTTGAACGCGCCGCATGGAAGCTGAGCCTTGGGCGTGCCGCTCTTGTGACGACTGCTTCACCCGGCCAGTTGCGCGTGCAATGGACCGGATCGAAAGATCTGACAGTTACATGTCACCAATGCGATCGCGCACGGACCACCATCTCTGCAATGCCGAAATGGCGTGAGGTGAATCTCCACTACGTTTTTGACTGGAATTAGCGGTTGTTCTTTCGCAAGTAAATGCTTGCGGTCCGCGGCGACGATTCGCTGCCGTAAACTGAACTTAACCAGCACGCACACATTCAGGAGACCGCTTTGCCCGCAGAACGCACCTTCAGCATCCTCAAGCCAGACACCATCCGCAAAGGTCAGGCCGGCGCCGTCCTTGCAGAGATCGATAAGGCCGGCTTCAAGATCATCGGCATCAAAAAGCTCTCGCTGTCGAAGACCCAGGCACAGGGTTTCTACCATGTACACGCGCAGCGGCCCTTCTTCGATTCGCTGACCACCTTCATGTCGTCCGGCTCCATCATCGCGCTCGTGCTCGAGAAGGACAACGCGATCGCCGACCTGCGCAAGCTGATGGGCGCCACCAACCCGGCCAACGCCGAAGAGGGCACCATCCGCAAGAAGTTTGCCGGCTCCATCGAAGAGAACGCGATCCACGGCTCCGACGCAGCCGACACCGCTGCCTTCGAGATCGGCTACTTCTTCGCCGGCCTCGAACTCGCCTAAGCCACACACACTGCGACAAATAAGAAGGGCGGCCCAGTGGCCGCCCTTTCCTCTTCACCCTTATCAGCTCACCCACCCAACTCAGCGCGCGCGACCACCGGGAGCAAGCCCTACACCCCGCGCTACCGGCGCCTCCGCCCGTGCGGTTAGCACTAGCGAAGCTTCGGTGCCTTGCCCATACCGAGGCGGTACACAATGCCGACCGAAATGCCCAACTCCGACTGCGATTGTGTCACCAGCTTCGACGGCACATTCGATGGCGTGAAGTAGCCGCCATACCGCGTGTAGATCCACTCCGGCGAAATACGCAGCGCCAGCCGCGGTGACCGGTTCAGGTCCAGCGACCCACCCGCCACGGCAGCGAACGACAGCCCGCTCTGGTACAGACCCACATCACGCGGCTGCACCGTGCCGCCGCTGATCGGTGCGCGTCCCAGCGCGTGGTCGAACACACCATCCGCGCCGCCCGCAAGCCCGTGCACGCTCAGCGCCGCATGCTCCGCCGTCGCCAGCCGGTAGGTCGCGCCGCCCAGAAACATGTGCTCGAAGACGAACGGACCGCTCACGCCATACCGATTGGGATTCACGCCCTGCGTCCCGTAGTAGCCGCGTACGCTCGCGGTGGGCCCCAACCGCTTGCGCCACCACCAGGTGCCGCGCAAATCGAAGCCGCCCAGGTTCGCACCCGCCGCAAGGTCCGGCCCCGCCTTGAAGTGACGAAACCCCGCCAACCCCGCCACCTCGTACCGGTTGTCGTAGTGCACATCGTTCAGCGTCTCGTTCCGGTTGACATTCGGATCGATCGTGGGTGGCGGCGGCAGCCTCTGACCAGTTCTTGTTGTCGTTCCGGCATTCCCGCTCGTGGACGTGCTCTGCGCGCTCGCGCCTCCCACCAGCCCCACGCACCCCAGCAGAAGCACCACGCCCCTGCACACCGCCAAAGACTGAGACAAAACCAACTACCTCCCACACGCACCCGCAGGGCGCGCGCCAGAAACTCGCTTGCTATGAAAGAAGAGCGTTTTCAGGATACATCGGGGAAGAGCAGGGATCAGGGAACAGGGAATAGGGGGCAGGGATCTTGCCGGCGTGAAAGCCATGCGCTGCGTTCAGTCCATTCCTGAGCTCTATCGTTGAGCGGTCTACGCTGGCAAGGGCCATCAGCAGGCCATAACAGGAGGGGCGGGGAATCTCACTCCCTGACCCCTGACCCCTGACCCCTGACCCCCTGGTCTTCAGCCGTTACTCTAGACGTGGAGCCCTCCCGCATGTACGACGTCAAAGCCCGCCTCGATGCCCAGACCTTTCCCTCGCTCGACGCCATGCTTCGCGCCTATGCCGACGAGGCGATCGTGGTCGCGCGCCTCCACCACGGCCTCACGCTCGACAACACGCCCGCCTCCATCCCGCTGCTCGAGCAGCTTCTCGAAGGCCAGGCCGACGTCGATCTCGACTTCCAGTCCCGCCTCTGGGGCAGCTACTTCGGTGAGGTGCTGCGCCAGCGCTGGGGCGGCGAGTGGCTGCTTGCCCCCTATCCCGGCACCCCTTACACCGGCACCTCGGACTCGGTCATCCCGACGCTCGACATCGCCGGCTCCCGCCTCTACCCCACGCTCAAGGTCTACCGCCGCCTCACCCAGGGCGCCGGCGAAAGCCTCGTCGCCTTCTACGCGCTGATCGAGCCACGCCTCGGCACGCCGGTCGTCCACTAGCCGATCCCATCCCTCGCACACCGGGTGCCCCATCCTTCGCGAAGCGAAGGGTGGGATTCACGCATACCTCCGTCTCGAACATCCATTCACCCCCGCCCCGGCGTACCATCAAGGAAGCCGGGCATCCCGCCGCCATGCGACAATAGGGCGCGGAGCAGACCCTGCTCACCGGAAGGAACTGCCACCATGGGCGAGCTACTCACCCCCACACATCTGATCCTGGTTCTGGTCGTCGCTCTCCTGGTCTTCGGACCCCGCAAGCTCCCCGAACTCGGCAAGGGCCTCGGCGAAGGACTCCGCGGCTTCAAGGACGGCATCAAGGGCCAGCCCGAGCCGATCGCCAAGCAGGACGCGCCGGCCCCGGTGAACGCCACCAAGAACGAACCCATCCAGCCCAGCTAACCGGGCCACCCCTCCGCATCACGCACATCGAAGCCGGGCTCGCGCCCGGCTTTTTGCCGTTGCATAGTGCTGCCTTCCGCATCAGAACCATCCTGCTCAACCGAAGGCCCGCAGTCCTCCCTGCCGGCGCTCCACTCCTAGGCCGCCACAGATCCAAGCTGGAAGCTCTCCCCGAGAAATCCTGCCAACCGCGCCAGCCCCGTGCTACGCTCCGCGCAATGGCAACGGCCACTCCAGTGCCTTCAGCGACCGCCCCGCGTCACGCAGCCTTCGTCCGCGTGACCCACTGGATCACTGTCGTCGCCTTCGCAGCGCTGCTCCTCAGCGGCCTCGAGCTCGTCATCTCGCACCCGCGCTTCTACTGGGGAGAGGCCGGCCACTCGCTCATGAAGCCGCTCTTCACCCTGCCCATCCCGTCGTCGCGCGGCAGCGTGCCTACTGGCTACGGCTACGTCCTGCCCGATCAGAACGGATGGAGCCGCGCCCTCCACTTTGAAGCCGCCTGGGCTCTGCTGCTCGCCGGGCTCGTCTACACACTGCGCGGCCTCTGGACCGGCCACTTCCGCCGCCACCTCGTGCCCGCCCGCGCCGACCGCAACTGGCGTGCCGTCCGCGATGTGCTCGCCGCGAGCATCCGCTGGCCCGCCCCGCCGTCCGACCCCTCCATCTACAACGTCGTCCAGTGCGTCAGCTACGTCTTGGTGTTGGTCGTCCTGTTTCCGCTCATGATCTGGACCGGCCTCGCGCTCTCGCCCGCCTTCGCCGGCGCGTTTCCGTTCGCGGTTCATCTGCTCGGCGGGCGCCAGTCGGCGCGTACCCTGCACTTCTTTGACACCTGGCTGCTCGTGCTATTCGTCGTCGCGCACATCGCGATGGTGGCGCATGGCGGCTTTCGTCACCGCATGCGTGCCATGATCACCGGAAAGACCATCACCGCAGACATCGACACCGCAGATATCGACGTCGGGAGAGCGCAATGAGCCCGATCTCACGCCGCACCCTGCTCACCACGGGCCTCGTCGCCACTGCCGGCGTCGCCGGTGCCGCGCTCGTCCCCGGCTTCGCCCGTCGTCGCGGCCTCGTCCCGCCCGACGGCTGCCACGGCATCTACAGCCCCGGAAACACGCTCACCTACGCCGCCCAGCGCCTGCTCACCCCTCAGTCGCTCGCCCGCGAGTTTCCGCGCAGCAAGATCTCGACGCCGTTTCCCAACCCGGTTGACCCGCCCAGCCCTGAATTCCTCGCGCACCAGCGCACCGGCTTCGCCGACTGGCGGCTCAATATCGACGGGCTCGTCGCGCACCCCGCATCGCTCTCGCTCGCCGACCTGCGCGGCCTGCCTATGCGCAGTCAGATCACCGAGGTCGCCTGCGAAGAGGGCTGGTCCTACATCGCCGAGTGGATCGGCACCCCGCTCGTCGACGTGCTCCACGCCGTGAGCGTCCAGCCGCACGCCCGCTACCTCTTCTACTTCTCCATCGAAAAGCATTGGTGGGAGAGCATCGACATGGCCGATGCGCTCCACTCGCAAACCCTGCTCACCTGGGCGATGAACGACGGCGATCTGCCCGTCTCCTTCGGTGGCCCTCTGCGCCTGCGCGTCCCTCGCCAGCTCGGCTACAAGAGCGTGAAGTTCGTCAACCGCATCACCGTCACCGACTCCCCGCGCGGCTACGGCAAAGGCCTCGGCTCCTCTTCACCGGAAGACGGTTACTCCTGGTACGCCGGTATCTGAGCTAGACCGGCACCGCCTCCAGCAGCGAGATGCCCGCGTCCGTAGGAACGATCCGCTCGAGCGCGAAGCCCGACCGCTCCAGCAGCGCCTCGTACTCCCGCTGCGTGCGTTGCTTTCCGCCCAGCAGCCCCAGCATTAGCACATCCAGCAGCTTTGCCCAGTCCGGTCCGGGCTCGTCCGGCACAAGCGTCTCGAGCAGCAGCAGCTTCGCCCCCTTTGGCGCCGCCCGCCGCACTGCCTTCAGAATCGCCGTGGCCTCCTCGTCGCTCCAGTCATGCACGATCTCCATCAGCAGGTACGCATCGCACACCGGCAGCTCGTCCTTGAAGAAATCGCCACCCTGCAGCCGAATGCGCTCCCCCGGCTCGGTCTTCACGGAGCTGACGACATGCGGCTGGTCGAACAGCACACCCTGCGTGCCCGGTGAGGACCGCACCACCGCGCGCAGCAGGTGCCCCTGTCCACCGCCGATATCCGCCACGCTCGCGAACGGCGTGAAGTCATACGCGCCGACGATCGCGTGTACCTGGCCCGCTGCCTTTCCAGCCATCGCGCCATTAAAGATCTCACTCCGCTCCGGGTGCGCCGCCAGGTCAGCCCAGAAGCCGCCCGGAATGGTCTTGGTCGAGGCCGG
Organism: Candidatus Dedyshia acidiphila; assembly: GCF_051025295.1. NCBI lineage: Bacteria > Pseudomonadati > Acidobacteriota > Terriglobia > Terriglobales > Acidobacteriaceae > Candidatus Dedyshia > Candidatus Dedyshia acidiphila. The sequence goes on from NZ_JBMGJV010000002.1 coordinate 176,531, forward strand.
CACGCCGGTCTCGACAGAAAACTCGAACTCGCGGAACGTATCCCAGATCGTGTCGAATCCCATCATCATCGTCAGCGGGCGCAGCGATTGCGGATGATCTTGCCGCAGCAGCCGGGAGATCACGGAGTGCCGAAACGTATCTCCCTCCTGCACAAATACTCCGTGCGCCGCTGCCAGCCGCATCGTGCGGTACAGCGCCTCCGCGTGTGCGCCGACCAGCGGCGCCAGCTCTGCCGCCGTCTTCGGCTCGTCCTCCAGCACATCCGCCACGCCCAGCCGCGCGAGCACATGCACACACCGTGAAATGACATATCCGCAGATCAGCAACTGCACTGCGAACAACGGACTCTGCTCTTGCACCATGCCACCCTCATTCGTCGGGAGTCGCGATCCGGCGAACGCGTCGCTCCTTGCAGAAACCAGCAGAGCCAGCGCGTCCCCGGGCGGATCAAGATAGCAGGCAAATCCACTCCGAACCACGCAAGAATGAGGTCCTTCATGCAGTCGCGCCCGAGCCCGCCAGCAGCCGACGAGTTAGAACGACTTAGGGCGAGTCCGGGTAACTTAGAACGACTCAGGGCAACTTAGTACCCGCTCCCCGCCCGCCCCTGTCCACAGATCACATCCTGTCCGCGCCGGAGCCGTGCGCCATTCGCGTCGGCATCGTGCTCATCCGTCTCCCGGCACAGCGCGTGCCCCAGCTCGTGGGTCACCGCCAGCTCCAGCATCCCGTCCACGCTCTCGGACCAGTGCGCCAGCAGCCGCTCCTGCCGCCCCGGCACAGCGGCAACCAGCGCCTCTTCCAGGAAGGTCTCCTTGCGCGGCAGATAGGTGAAGGCCGGGCTGTCCAGGTCCAGTCCCCGCATCCGCGATATCTGCCTCCAGTCGTCCGAGCGCACCAGCACCCACGTCCAGGCCCCCAGCCGCTCCGCATGGTAGCGGACCAGCATCCGCCGCAACGCCGCTGCCTGCTCCCGGCACACGTCAATCGAGTAGCCCGTGTTGCACACGATCTGCTGTTGCCCGGCGACGGGCGAGCCGGCTTCTGCTGGTCTCGCTGCGAGCGGCAGAAAAGCGGCTGCAAAGGCGATAGCGACACGCAAAACACGCATGACGGTCCTCTTTCTGGACCGCATCCTGTTACGTTTCTCGCGTCACCACGATGGCCGCCGGGTTCCGCCGGGCTTCCTTCTCTATCCCCGCGTAAGTGCCGCGTTTCTAACGCGATAGTGATCGAAATCCCGCATGCTTCCAACCTCCGCGCGGGGTACACTCGTCCTGCACCGATGGGTATCGCCGATGCACGATCAGGTCTCCGGCTCCGAACTCGTCTCCTTTGGCCCCTACGAGGCAGATCTGCGGACCGGCGAACTGCGTCGGCAGGGCGTCCTGATCCGCATTCCCGGGCAGTCGTTCCAGGTGCTCAGCCTCCTGCTCGCCCGCCCCGGTGAACTCGTCTCCCGCCAGGAACTCCAGAAAGCGCTCTGGCCCGGCGACTCCTTTGGCGACTTCGACCACGGCCTCAACAAAGCAGTCAACCGCCTCCGCGAAGCGCTCCGCGACGGCGCGGCCACGCCTCTCTTTATCGAAACCCTGCCTCGCCGCGGCTATCGCTTCATCGCAGAAGTGCGCCCCCTCGCCACCGCGCGCGACGACTCACCTCCGCCCCCCGTCCCCGTCATCCATCCGGCTGCGCCATCCGCCCCCGTCGAGCTCCCGCCCGAGGTCACTGCCCCATCCAAGCCGCGCCGTCGTCAGGGTGTCGTCGCGCTCGCCGTCGTCGCGGCTCTCCTGCTCGTCGCGCTTGTCATGGGCGTCTTCGCCATCGTCCGCGCGCGCACTCACACCCGGCCAGAGGCCGCTCCCCGCCTGCGCCCCGTCCCGCTCACCGCGCTGCCCGGCAATGAGGTCCGGCCTTCGCTCTCGCCCGATGGCAGCGAGGTCGTCTTCTCCTGGGATCAGGGCCGCCCCGATAAGCGTGCCGACCTCTTCCTCAAAGTGATCGGTGCCGAGCGCGTCCAGCAACTCACCCACAAGCCTGCTGAACTGCTGACCCCTGCCTTCTCGCCCGACGGCCGCAACATCGCCTTCCTCCGCCTCGCCGCCGAGAACGACGCCGACAACGGTCTCTTCGTCATCCCCGCGATCGGCGGGGCGGAGCGCTGGCTCGCCATGAGCACCTTCGGCGTCAACGAACACAACATGCTGAGCTGGTCTCCCGACAGCCGCACCGTCGTCTTCTCCGACGTCGGTGGCATCGAAGCCGTGAACGTCGCAACAGAAGAGATCCATCACATCTACAAGCCGCACGACTGTTCATGGACGAACCCCGCGGTTGCGCCCGATGGCCGCATCGCGTTCACCTGCTACGACAACGGGCGCAGCTCCATCCGAATCATCTCGACGAGTGGCGACGGCGCGCGCCAGCTCACGTCCTTCTTCGGCTTTGCCCCGGCGCTTGCCTGGACAGAGGATGGCAGCCACATCGTGTTCGATCGCGATGGTTCTCTCGAGACCATCTCTGCCAATGGCGGTGAGCCGCAGACCCTCGAAGGTGCGCACGATGCCTCCGCCCCGTCCATTGCTCTGCGGGGCGGGCAGCTTGCCTACGCGCAATCCACCTTGAACACCAACCTCTGGCGCGTCACGCTCAAGGGACCTGCCGTCGGCAACGCGCAGCTGCTCGAGGCAAGCTCCACCGGCGAGAGGGAGCCGGACATCTCCCCCGACGGCCAACGACTCGCCTTCGTCTCTGCACGATCCGGCAGCGAACAGGTGTGGGTGTCCAACCTCGACGGCAGCGATGCCCTCGAGATCACCCAAACGCATTCCCTCACTGGCAGCCCGCGCTGGTCGCCCGACGGCAAACACATCGCCTACGATTCGCGTGACTGCGGCCGCCCCTGCCTCTACATCGTCGAAGCCGGCAAAGGCGCAGCGACTGTTATCCCGGCACCCGGGCTCGACGCAAGCATGCCTAACTGGTCGCGCGATGGCCGCTCACTCTACTTCAATGGCGAAAGCAGCGGTCGCAGCGCTCTTTACAAAATCGCTGTGAGCGGCGGCGCCGCCATACTCGTCAGCCAGCGCGCCGGATTCAACGCGCAGGAGAGCCGCGACGGCACAAAGCTGTACTTCGCCTCAGCAGTCGAGAATGGTGAGCTGGTCGCGCTTACCGTAGCCACAGGTCAGGAAGCCGTGCTCCCCGCCATGCCGCGTGTCCGGTCGCCCTGTGACTGGGCGCTCGCCTCCGATGGCATCGACTTCGTGGACCTGCAGACACACAGCGTCGGCTTCTACAGCTTCCGCACTGGCAAGGTCGAGAAGCGGCTCACCCTGCCCCGCCCGCCAAAGTACTGGGGCGGCGTCTCCCTCTCGCCGGACGAAACCTGGCTCGCCTACTCCCAGGTCGATCACGAAGAGAGCGACCTGATGCTGGTCGAAGACTTCCGCTGATCCGCCTTAGTAAGCCGCCGGGCGCAGTGCTCTCGCGACTGCTTCGCGATACGCCAGCGGCGGCCGCTGCAGGATCGCCCGGATCGGCGCAGGATCGCCGACCGCATCCGTCCCCAGGCTGTCCACAATGCCAGTGATCGCGCCCGGCGGCAGCTTGCCCCGGCGCTCGATCATCGGCGCCAGCGGGCGCAGCAGACGCATGGGGATGTGCAGCTTCACCGGGTGCCTGCGCCCCAGAACCTCGGCTGCAATGTCCGTCATCTGGTCATTGGTCAGCACGTCATCGCAGCCCACGTCATAACACTGCCCATACGCGCGCGGCTCCTCGAGCACCCCGACGAGGTAGTAAATCAAATCGTCCACCGCGATGTTGCGATTGCGCTGCCGTGCATTCGCCATCAGCAGCGCGACGGGCTTCTTCGCATTCGCCAGCATCATGTCGAAGCCGCGCCCGCCCACGCCCACAATCTGCCCCGGCCGCAGCACCGTCACATCCAGCCCGCTGTTCAGCAGGAACTGCTCCGCGTCCCAGCGTCCGCGTACCCACGCGCTCGGCGCATCCGGCGCGATCCCCAGGAACGTCACGTAGATCAGCCGCCGCACGTCTGCCGTGTGGCACGCGCTCACCACCGTCTCGAGCCCGCTCCGCTCCACGTCCATGAAGCCCTGGCCCGCCGCACTCGCCGGTTGTGTCGACAGCGTGTGGATCGAGAGATAGACAGCATCCACCGTCGCAACTGCCGATGCGACCGAGCGCGCATCGCAGATGTCGCCCTGCACGATCTCGCAGCCGGCCTTCGCCAGGTCCTCGACGCGGCTCGGCGTCCGCGCCAGGCAGCGCACACGGTACCCATCGCGCAGAAGTGCCAGCGCCAGATGCCGCCCCACAAACCCCGACGCGCCCACCACCAGAAGTGTCTTCATCGGCAAAAGAGGATTCCTCGGAGAGAGTTCTTAGCGCACCATGCGCGACGCTTCGTTGAAGCGCGGCGCCGCGGCGCCGCGCCGTCGTCCCTCTCTGGGAACGCTAAACGTAACCCGCGCCGCAAACTATGCTGCCCCGTCCGGAATCCCTTCGCGATCGTCCGGACCCGAGCCCGGCTTAGTCGGCCGCCTTCAACGCCCGCCAGCCGATATCGTGCCTGTAGTAGATACCTTCAAACTGAATCCGATCGATCGCCTCGTACGCCTTCGCCAGCGCCGACTTCAGATCCGGCCCGGTCGCCGTCACGCCCAGCACGCGTCCGCCCGCCGTTACCGTTGCGCCGCCCTCGCTCGCCGTGCCCGCGTGGAACACCATCACATCCGGCACCTCCGCCGCCCGCTCCAGCCCCGTAATCGGCAGCCCCTTGCGGAACGGCCCCGGGTACCCGCCCGAGCTCGCCACCACACACGCCGACGCGCCCGGCTTCCAGCGCAGCTCCGTGTCCGACAGCCGCCCCTCGACCGCTGCTTCCAGCGCCTCCACCAGGTCCGACTCCAGCCGCACCAGGATCGCCTGCGTCTCCGGATCGCCAAACCGCGCATTGAACTCCAGCACCATCGGCCCGCGAGCCGTCATCATCAGCCCGCAGTACAGCACCCCCACAAACGGCGTCTCCTCCGCCCGCATCCCGTCCAGCGTCGGCTGAATAATGTGGTGCAGCACCCAGTCGCGCAGCTCGGTCGACAACATGCCGTCACGCGTGTACACCCCCATGCCGCCCGTGTTCGGCCCCGTGTCGCCCTCACCGATCCGCTTGTGATCCTGCGCCGCCGGCAGTGGCGCGGCGTGCGTCCCGTCCGTGATGACCAGAAATGACAGCTCCTCGCCCTCCAGGAACTCCTCGATCACTACCGACCGCTCCACTGCGCCCAGCAACTGCCCGTTGAACAGCCCGGCAATCGCCGCGTGCGCCTCCTCTTCGGTCTGGCAGATGATCACGCCCTTGCCCGCCGCCAGCCCATCCGCCTTCACCACAACAGGGAAATGGAAGTTCCCGAGCGCCTCCTCCGCCTCGATCTCGCTCTCGATCACCACATACGCCCCGGTCGGCAGATTGTGCCGCTGCAGGAATCGCTTAGTGAACGCCTTGCTCGTCTCGAGCTCCGCAGCCGCCCGCGTCGGCCCAAACGCCTTCACCCCGCGCTGCTTCAGCGCATCCACCAACCCCAGCGACAGCGGCAGCTCCGGCCCCACCACCACCAGCCCCGGCCCCTCCTGCTCCACCAGCCGCAGCAGCGCCTCCAGGCTCCCCTGATCGACCGGCAGGCAACGCGCAATCTCGGCGATCCCAGCATTGCCCGGCGCACACACCACCTCGGTCACTCGCGGCGACCTCCGGATCGCCCACACCAGCGCATGCTCCCGTCCCCCGCCACCAATCACCAGAACCTTCATCGTTGTCTCGCTCTCCCGCTCCCTAGCTTACGGCTCAGAGACAGGGATCAGGGCACAGGGGGTCAGGGATCAGGGAGCCTCAACAAGCAGGAGCGCCGGTGCCCCATCCTGAGCAAGACGAGGGTGGGTCCACTCCCTGAGCGGCCCCCGAAAGCGAGTACCCCCCGCAGGTCAGCCAGAAGCTAGGAGCCCGAAGCTCCTCCCAACCCCTCGGACCCGTTGCTTTAGATATATGAGTAGACATCACTCATATAATCTGCAACTATGCATGCATAGCCTGCGTCTATACACATGCAGGCCGGGAAGACCGCCCGCCAAACATCGCAATCGCAAGGAGAACCACCATGGCTGTCGTTCGTTTCGATCCCCTCCGCGAGGTCGTCGCTCTTCAGAGCCGCCTCAACTCGCTCTTCCAGAACTACGGGCCGAGCCAGGACGGCTCCGAAGCCCTCGCCGCCGCCAGCTTCGCTCCGCCCGTCGACATCTACGAGGACGAGCAGAAGCTCGTACTCAAGCTCGAGGTCCCGGGCGTTAAGCAGGAAGACCTCGACATCCAGGTCGAGAACCGCACCCTGACCGTCCGCGGCGAGCGCAAGTTCGCCAACGAGGAGAAGCAGGAGAACTTCCACCGCGTCGAGCACCGCTACGGCACCTTCGCCCGCACCTTCACGCTGCCCAGCACCGTGGACCCGGAGAATGTCCAGGCCACCTACGACGCTGGCGTGCTGACCCTCAGCCTCAGCAAGAAGCCCGAAGCCAAGCCCCGCCAGATCAAGATCGGCGTCGGCTCCGCCAATGGCCAGAAGCACGTCGAAGCCGGCAACCAGACCAGCAACCAGACCAGCGCCGCCTAAGAGCAGGGAAGTAGGAAGCCAATTCGGGGGTGCCCATCCGAGTAGCTCGGGTGGGCACCTTCCGCATTTCAATCGCCCGCCGTCCGCACTCCGCTCGCGCCACAGCGAACACAATCAGCGCAACCGACCTGCGAGAGGCTAGGAGCTAGTAGCTGGAAGCTCCAACGCGCCTCCGCGAATCTAACGAAGTAAAGGTACAAATCACCCATGGCCATCCGTTGGGACAAATTCACCGTCAAGTCGCAGGAAGCCGTTCAGGCCGCCACCAATCTCGCGCTCGAAAACGGCAATCCTGAGCTGACCCCCATCCACCTGCTCGCCGCGCTCCTCACCGACCGCGAAGGCATCGTCGTGCCCGTGCTGCAGAAGATCGGCGTCCCCACTGAGCAGCTCACCGCCCGCGCCAACGACGCACTCGCCCGCCTGCCCAAGGTCGGCGGCGGCAGCTCGCAGCCCGGGCTCTCGAACACCGCGCAGAAGGTCCTCGACCGCGCCTTCAAGGAAGCAGCCGACTTCAAGGACGAGTACGTCTCGACCGAGCACCTGCTCCTCGCCCTCACCGAACAGAAGGGTGACCCCTCACGCGATCTGCTCGCCTCGCTCGGCGCCACGCATGAGTCCGTCCTCCAGGCCCTGACCACCGTTCGCGGCAACCAGCGCGTCACCGACCAGAACCCCGAGTCCAAGTTCCAGGCCCTCGAAAAATTCGCCAAGGACCTCACCGGCCTCGCGCGCCGCGGCAAGCTCGACCCCGTCATTGGCCGCGATGAAGAGATCCGCCGCGTCGTCCAGGTGCTCAGCCGCCGCACCAAGAACAATCCCGTCCTCATCGGCGAGCCCGGCGTCGGCAAGACTGCCATCGTCGAAGGCCTCGCGCGCCGCATCATCTCGGGCGACGTCCCTGAAGTGCTGCGCGACAAGCGCGTCATCTCGCTCGACCTCGGCTCCATGCTCGCCGGCGCCAAGTACCGCGGCGAATTCGAAGACCGCCTCAAGTCCGTCCTCAAGGAGATCGAAGACTCCCACGGCGAGATCATCCTCTTCATCGACGAGCTGCACACGCTCGTCGGTGCCGGTGCCGCCGAAGGCGCCATCGATGCCTCGAACATGCTCAAGCCTGCACTTGCCCGCGGCGAGCTGCGCGCCATCGGCGCCACCACGCTCAACGAGTACCGCAAGTACATCGAGAAGGACGCCGCACTCGAACGCCGCTTCCAGATCGTTTACGTGGGCGAGCCCAACGTCGAGGACACCATTGCCATCCTTCGCGGCCTGAAGGAGCGCTACGAAGCCCACCACAAGGTCCGCATCAAGGACTCGGCCATCGTCGCCGCCGCAACACTCAGCCACCGTTACATTTCGGACCGCTTCCTCCCCGACAAGGCCATCGACCTGGTCGACGAGGCCGCCGCCGCGCTCGCGATCCAGATCGGCTCCGTGCCGGAAGAGATCGACACGCTCGACCGCGAGGCCACCTCGCTTGAGATCGAGAAGGCCGCCCTCAGGCGCGAGACCGACCCGAACTCCCAGGAGCGCCTCGAAGTCGTCGAGCGCGAGCTCGCCGCAGTCAAGGAGCGCGCCACCGGCCTGCGCGCCCTCTGGCAGCAGGAGCGTGGCACCATCCAGCGCGTCTCCGAGTTGAAGCAGGAGGTCGAAGCCCTGCGCTTCGAGATGGAAGAGCAGACCCGCAAGGGCAATCTCGAGCGCTCTGCCGCCATCCAGTACGGTGAGCTGCCGCGCGCCGAGGCCGAGCTGCGCAAGCTCAACGCCGCGCAGGACGCCGACACCGATGCCGCCAAGACCGGCGCCCGCAAGCGCATGCTCAAGGAAGAGGTCGACGAGGAAGACATCGCCTCCATCGTCAGCAAGTGGACCGGCATCCCCGTCTCCAAAATGCTGGAAGGCGAAGTGTCGAAGCTCGTCCAGATGGAAGCCCGTCTGCGCGAGCGCGTCGTCGGTCAGGACGACGCACTCACCGTCGTCGCCAACGCGATCCGTCGCTCACGCGCGGGTCTCAGCGACCCCAAGCGCCCCATCGGCAGCTTCATCTTCCTCGGCCCCACCGGCGTCGGCAAAACCGAGACCGCCCGCGCCCTCGCCGAGTTCCTCTTCGACGACGAGCAGGCCATGGTCCGCATCGACATGTCCGAATACATGGAGAAGCATGCCGTCGCCCGCCTCATCGGCGCGCCTCCCGGCTACATCGGCTTCGACGAAGGCGGCCAGCTCACTGAGGCCATCCGCCGCCGCCCCTACGCCGTCATCCTCTTCGACGAGATCGAGAAGGCGCACCCGGATGTCTTCAACGTGCTCCTCCAGGTGCTCGACGATGGCCGCCTCACCGACTCAAAGGGCCGCACCGTCGACTTCAAAAACACGGTCCTCATCATGACCTCGAACCTCGGCGCGCAGGCGCTCAACGCCGAGGCCCTGCGCGACGAAGCCTCCTTCGACCTCGCCCGCGACCAGGTCATGGACGTCCTCAAGCAGCACTTCCGCCCAGAGTTCCTCAACCGCGTTGATGACATCGTCATCTTCCGGCCACTCGGCGAAGAGCAGCTCGCCCACATCATCGACCTGCGGCTCCAGGACCTGAAAAAGCTGCTGGCCGACCGCAAGATCACCATCGAGCTCACCGACGGAGCACGCCACCAGCTTCTGATGACCGGGTACGACCGGGCCTACGGTGCCCGCCCGCTCAAGCGCGCCATCCAGCGGCTCATCCAGGACCCGCTCGCCATCAAGATCCTTGACGGTGAGGTCCTCCACGGCGACACCATCCGGGTCGATGCCGACCCGCTCAACAACCGGCTCACCTTCGAGGTCGTCGGCCGCGACCGCTCGGAAGAGCCCGCAGCCGTCGCCGCCGAAGCCGCCGCCCGCACCCGCTAAGACCCATCCCCAACAACCCGCAGCAATAGAAAAGGGGTGAGAGCCGAAGCTCTCACCCCTTTTTTGCGTCCGTCGGACGATGTCTACGACGCGGCAGGGACCTGGGACAGCTCCACCAGCACGCGGTTGATCGTCGACTCAGTCGGCGTGCTCGGCAGATGCAGCCGGCGAGTCGCCTTGCTGATCATCTGGCAGAGCTGGAAACGGTTCGGAACCTCTTTGCTTGCAGCATAGACGAGCGATGAACGCAGTTGGGGCCTCCTCGGCCTGGTGCGGGGAATAAAACGTGAACAGTCGGTTCGGGGATCTTTGTCAGAACAACTGCGACTGTTCCAGTCTACCCCACCTGCAGCTCTCGCCCTGCCCACCCCCCGTTCGCGCTCTTCCGATCCGGTTCCCGCTCACGGCGCAGCATCAGCAGCGCGTCGATCAGCGGCTCTGGCCCGCGGAGTGAACTCACCAGCGACAGGTCGCTGGCCGTCGGAATCTCTTCGTGGCACAGCAAAACGATCCGGCTGCCCGGCCACCGTCGCCTCGCGATCCTCATGGCTTGCTCGTGTTCAGCGTCTGGGAAGTCGTGGCAGATCACCACGGCGGTCGGCTTCGGCTCCAGCGGAATCAGTTCCAGGTCCAGGATGCCGTGTGCCAGCCGCGCCTCGAAGCCCGACACGTGGAGCACCAGTCGCCGTGTGTCCAGCAGTGCCGGATCGCGTCCAACAAGAAGAACCGGCAATCTTGCCCTCACTGCTGCTGTGGAGTCTGGGGCGCCGAACCGAAAGCTTAGGGTTTCCTCTTCCATGAACACTCCCATCCTGCAGCGATGTGAAGCACTCTTGAACCTGATCTACCTCGCTGAGGCCCAGGCAGCCCATCCCGAGCGGGTGACCGAGTACATGAAGCAGGCTCGGCTCCATCTCGAGGAGATCATCCGGCTCGAGCAGCTGGGCAAGGGTCCCGTCCCTTCCCCCAAATCCCCTGAACGCTCGTTGTGACGACAAGTTTTACCACAATAGACGAAGATCGAGATACGCGAAAATCGGCGTAAGTCATCGCAGCGGATAACAAAGAGGTTAACCATCGAAATCCTAGTTCATCCACCGCCCGGGAATAAAATACTCTCTGTTTGCACCCAACTGTAAATATTTCGAGATCGATTTCCCGTTATGAACACGCGTATCATTCTGCGGTGCGAAGCACTCATCAGCCTCGTTTATCTCACCCAGGCCCAAGCCAGAAACCCCGACCGGGTGCTCGAATACATGAAGGAGGCCCACACCCACATCCGCGAGATGATGCGCATCGAGCTGCAACGCGACGACTCGGCCAGGGACCTTGCACCGCCGTCGGCGGTTGTGGATCGACTGCCCCCTGCCCCGAACTCCTGATCCCCACTGTCCGGTCTCTGATCCCTGCTTCCCTCATCCCTGCTGCCCCGAAAGCCTCACCGCGCCGCCTCCGCCGCGATCGCCTCCACGGCTTTTAGCTTCTCCGCCAGCGCCGCCTCCATCCCGTGCCGCGCCAGCAGCGACTCCGGCCGCTCAAACTCCACCCGCACTTGCCCGACCGCATCCTCGCGCACCAGCAGCTTCAGCGGCAGATCGATCGCGATCCCCGGCTCCGCCAGCATCAGAGGCGTGCCTGCCTTCGGATTGCCAAACACGATCACCTTTGTGTTCGGCATCGTCAGCCCCGCACCCGCCGCCGCTCCGCTGTGATCGATCAGGCAGAACTCCGCAATCTGCTTCGCCGCCAGCACCGCCCGTACCCGCGCTATCGTCTCCTCGACCGAGTGCGCACTCACCAGACTCACCAGCCGCTCCGCCATCGCGCTCACCTCAGTCCTCCCGCGCAGTCTGCGCGCGTGCCGCTTGCAACGCAACCGCAAACAGCACAGCGGCGAGGATCACTGATCCCCGCCGCCGCAACACAAATCCAACATTGATAGATCAGCCGGTGTGACCAGCATCACTCCACCGGAGCGACCATCGCGGCCGACTCAACGAAACGCACGCGCGTCCGCCCGTGCGGCCGGCACCTAGCGGCTGGCGGCCATCGCGTCGTTGAACTGCGTGAAGAACTCGTCATACTTGCCGCCGCGCTCTGCATTCCGCAACGGCAACACCCGCTCCACCAGGATCTCCTTCGGCGTCGGCTGCGTTTCGAGGATGCGCATCACCTCTGCGATGAAATCTTTCAGCGGCATCGCCCGCGGATCGTTCGCGCCATTCATCAGGTCCGTCTGCACATACGGCGGCGCCAGCTCCAGCACCTCCACCGACGTCTTCTTTAACTGGTAGCGCAGCGATTCGGTGTACGAGTGCAACGCCGCCTTCGTCGCGCAGTACGTCGCCGTCGGCGCCAGCGGCACAAACGCCAGCCCCGAAGTCACGTTGATGATCGTGGCCGATGGCTGCTTTTGGAGGTGCGGCAGCAGCGCCGCCGTCAGCCGGATCGGCCCCAGCAGGTTCGTCGTCACCGTCGCCTCCGCATCCTCCACCTTGTGCTCAAGCAGGTTCTCCGCCCGCATGATGCCCGCGTTGTTCACCAGCACATTCAACGCTGGAAAGTCCTTCACCAGCCGCTCCGCAAACGCGCGCACCGTTTCGGCGCTCTGCACATCCAGCTCCACTGCATGCATACCCGGCGTCGCCTTCACCGTCTCGTCAAGCGCGCTCTTGCGCCGCCCGGCGACGATCACCGTGTTGCCCTTCTTCGCCAGCGCCTCAGCCAGGCCGCGCCCAATGCCCGTACCGCCACCCGTCACCAGGATCGTGTTTCCCGTCAGCTTCATTCGTTCTCCTTGCCGCGCTTGTCCGCGGCCACTATTCGCAGCCTATGCGCCTCGCTTACCATTGGGAAGAAGGCACCTGAAATATCTATAGGCACCCGAAAGAGAGTGTCCCCCATGCAGACCACGCCCCCTCGCCAGAACGATCCTTCCGTCGCTTGTTCCGATGCAATGTACGCGGAGGTCGACCCCCGCGTCGAAGCCCTCGTGCGCGAGATCATCGAGCGCGTCGCCGACAAATGGACCATGCTCATCCTTGAGTCGCTCGAAGAGCACGGCTGCCTGCGCTTCACGCGCCTCGCCGAGGTCGTCGGCGACATCAGTCAGAAGATGCTCACGAAAACCGTCCGCCAGATGGAGCGCGATGGACTCGTCAAACGCACCGTCTATCCCGTCATCCCGCCGCGCGTCGAATACGAACTCACCCCGCTCGGCCGCAGCCTCGGCGCAGCCTTCTGCGGCGTCTGGACATGGGCCGAAGCCCATCGTGACGAGATCGCCCGCGCCCGCGAGGCCTTCGCCAACCAGCACGCCAGCCCTGCCGTCCTTAACGGAAGTGCGGCCTGACCAGCTTCGCGGCCCTTCCATTCGTATTCGTATCTGAGAGCCAGACATATCACTGACACGCGATCTCGGCAAAAAGAAAACCCCATCCGTTGGAACAGGATGGGGTTCGCGGTAGTCTTTCGGGCTTCCGCCCTCGTCGCCGCTACTGAACCGTGTACGTCGTGCTCGCCTTGTGCATCAGGTTGAAGTTGCCATCCAGGTCCGTCACGGTCAGAGTGTGCGTGCCCGGCGTCAGCGAGAAGTACTGGTTCACATCGGCCCCGCTGTACCAGCCCAGCTTCACGCCGTTGTCCCACACCTGCATCTGGCTGATCGGTGCGCCTTCATTCGCATGCGCCACGATGTGCACCGTCCCGCTGATCGCCTCTCCCGACGTTGGCGACAGCACCTGCACACCGTTCACCAGCGTCTGCACCGTGTAGTTCACTGACGACGAACGAATCACGCGATAGTTTGTGTCCAGGTCGACCACCGTCGTCGTGTGCACGCCCGCCCCCAGTGTGTACGTCGCATCGATCTGCGCACCGTACACACCCAGCTTCATGCCGTTGTCCCACACCTGCGTCTGGCTCACCGGCTGGCTCTCGGACGCGGATGCAAGCAACCGCACCGCGCCCGAAATCGTCGCCCCGTTGCCAGGACTCGCAATCGTCACGCCATTCGGCATGCTGCTCGACGATGAGCTCGTCGTGAAGAAGTCTGCCATCGGCGCAGCCGTCTGCGCTGCTCCCGGACAGGTCGTCAGCCCCATCGCCACGCACACCGTCTTCAACACGCTCTCGTTGCGATACGTCACTGTCGACTGGTAGTGCGGCTTCACCTGCGGCCCGATCACCAGCGTCGCCGTGCGCCCACCGCAGCCCTGCGACACGCTCGCGGAGCAGCGATTGTCCGTGTACAGCGTCCCCTCGTCCCACACGATGAACAGAATGCCGTCGCCACCCGGCTGAAACTCCGGCCGGCTCAGGATCGCCGGCACATTTCCCTGCAACCACTGGTCGGCCACCGCCAGCGTTCCGTTGTGCGCATCCTCATCCGAGTCCGGCGTGATGTACGCATAGTTCGCCATGTGGCCCTGCGCAAAATCCGTCGCCATCTGCGCGAATGGAACACTGTTCGTGTCCTGCCCCGTCCCCGGGCACACATCCGAGAAATCGATCAGCGGATTGTGCCGCCGGTAGTAGCTGTTGTTCACCCCGCCGTAGACCCCGGCGAAGCCCGCATACGGCAGATTCTCCTGGTACGACCGCCACGTGTACCCCTGCTTCAACAGCTCCCGCACAATATTGTCACCCGTGTGGTTGCATGAGCTTGTGTCGTTGTTCGTCTCCGTGGGCGCGCCCGCTACCAGCCACATCAGCGCCGGCAGCGAACTATGCTGATTGGCATAGAACTGCGTCGCCAGCCCATACTGCCCAGCCAACTGGTTGTAATACGGCATCGACGCGTTCCCGATTACGTCCTCAAAGCTGTGGTTCTCTTCGGTGATCATCCACACATGCGACGACCGGGGCACGCTCTGCGCACTGGCAATACCGGAAGTAAGCAACAAAAAAA